>CADCPU010000026.1 GCA_902803365.1 Oscillospiraceae bacterium | reverse complement strand
TTCCTTGCCCACAGCATACAATAAGCCTGAGTCCTTGAAGCAAAAGGCTCATTTTTCATAAGATCTCTAACCTCTTCCTTCGTAAACCAGCCTGCTTCGATCTCTTCCTCATCAGAAGTGCTCGGCTTAAAAGTGCCTTCTGCAATGCCTTCTACGACAACGGATGTCTCGTTGGTGACACCAACTGCACTGTAAGATACAGGCCAAACATCATTTATCTTAACAAGATCAAGTCCCGTCTCTTCCCACAGTTCGCGCTTGGCAGCAACTTCAAATGATTCGCCGGGGTCGACAAGCCCTGCAGGAAAGTTATATACAAACTTACCTACGGCGAGGCGGAATTCACGATTCAAGAGGATCTTGCTCTTGTCGCTGTTATGGATAACGAGGACAACCGCGTCAGTCTTGACCTCAGTAAGATCTTCAAAAGTCTTAAGATCCTTATCGCGGCTGATCATCTCGTACATCTTTGTGTTGCCGAGTGCAGTCTTGTACTCGATATCGTAACGGCAGATAAACTTGCCTTCATTTTTCTTGGAGATATTAACGAAATCCATCAGAACTTCTTTCCTTTCTTAGGCTCGGCTTCGCGAAGTCTCTTGTACTTGTCGCGCTCTTTCTTGTATCCCATCCTGTTTTCGAAGACTTCAGGAGACGCTACGGAATAACCGAAGAAACCGAGTTTCTCACCCAAAACAAAATACTCACCGTGGTTATAAGCAACCATCTTTGCCTTATCAAGACAGAGCTTGCCGTTCTCGTCGAGGAGATAAGAATCAGCTTCGATGCCTACGATCTCCGCGATAAACATGTCGTGAGAACCGAGCTCCTTGACTTCCTTTACCTTACAGGAAATATTGACCGGGCTCTCCACGATAGAATAAGCGTATTCGAGATTCTTTGCTTTCTTGGCGTTAAGGCTCAATACGGCAAACTTATCCTCGTCTGCACCTGATCTGACGCCGCAGTGGTCGCACTGCTTACAAAGGGATTTGTTGACGAGATTGATGACGAACTCGCCCGTCTCGCTGATGAGCTTATGTGAATGACGGTTCTTTCTTACCGAGATCGATACCATAGGCGGCTCGGAATTGATCGTGCCTGCCCAGGCAACAGTGATTATATTTGGTCTCTGTGCAGGATCTGAAGGATCCTTACCTGCACAGGATATCATTACTACCGGAACCGGATTTAATAACGTTGAAAGTCCTACCTCTGTCTTATCATGCTTTGCCATATGTAACCTCCGTTAAATGATTGTCAAGAATAATGACTCATGCTGCAGGAGAAAATCCTTGATGTCGACTCCCTGAGCATAGCCGATGAGTTTGCCGTTCTTGCCGATGACCCTGTGACAAGGGATCGCGATCTGGATCGGATTCTCAGAACAAGCTGCTCCGACTGCCCTCGTAAGCTTTCTGGCTTCATTCGGATCATCGGTGAGCTTATATGCGATATCCTCGTAACTGACAGTCGAGCCGTATGGGATATCCGTAAGAGCATACCACACTTGATGCTGAAAACTAGTGCCGGTCATAAATCTGCAATTGATATCAAAAGCAGTACGATCCTTTATAAAGTATTCCCTGAGCTGCTCAACAGCTTTCCTTACTTCATCAGGCAGGACGCTGTCTTCAAGAAGCGAATATTGCTCACTGTTGCGGGACCTTAAGCATCCTTCATCATCAAGAAGATCCAGATAGCCTGCGACAGAAGCAGCCAGATCATCAATGATCTTCTCTCCGTAATGAAAGATAGTTATCCTGTCAACATATTCGTCGGTACCGTATACGGCGCAGACACCGCGCTGGAACGGAACAAATCCGACATTATATCCGCGATACTCAGGAAGCAGACAGTAAAAGAGACCCGCGTCCTTGTACTTTCCTTCCGAGACCCTGATCTCGTCATGAAGGATCGCTTCCTGGATCATACCGCAGGCAAGCGCGCTGTTTTCGAGCACTTCGTCATCCTGTTCGATAACAAGGCTTACCTTATGTATCTTCTTATCGAAAAAGGCCTTATACAACAGCCTGTCGATCGTCTTCTCGACCACGTCGAATGAAGACCTGTCAGCAAAATCAAGATAGAGATTATAGTTGGCCGAATCGATTCCGACAGGAATAAAGACCGCGATGCATACAAGGTGCATGCTATCCCCGTCCGGGATCTCAACGACATATGGAAGTTTTGTCCTGTCTACTATGATACTTCTGATCCGCTCTTCGACTTCAAGACGCGAGCCTGTGTATAACCCTGCTTCTTTGAGCATGGCCGCATCCTGAATCAAAAGACGTCTGATCTTTACGAAGTTACCCATAGATATTCTCCAACGTCACTTCCCCCGGCTCGTCCGAATTGAAACCGTTAAACAGTTCCATCTCGATCTTGTCATACAATTTATCGTCAAGTACTTCACACGAATACTTTGCTTCGTTCATGTGAAGCTCATAAACAGATGCGATATAACCGAAATTGATGTCAGATATGATCTGATCCCATGCTTCACTCGACGAGATGAGCGGCAGGAATCCCGGCTTATGCTCAAACCTGTCCGCGAGCATTATCGCATCTTCGTCAAGTGCAAGGAATGCCGCAAAATCGGATGCTAGAGCCTTATCGGCGGACTTCTCGCTCACGCAGATCGGAAACAGCGTAAGATAAGGGACAGCCTCATCAGAGTCCTTGTATACCGGAACCTGCATGAAATAAAGCTTATTCGGATAGTAGGAATCCCATAACTCGATATCGGAAGACTGTGCTATCCACATCGCGCACTTACGGGAATGTACCGGATCAGTACCGTCAGGCGTAGAATTCGCTGTTATTCCGTTATTGTAAAGTCCGTTTATATAATCGACAGTCCGTTCAAATATCCCGGATGTCCTGTCCATCTTGCTCAAATATTCTTCTCTGAGCATATAAGAACTCAAAGCCTTTTCGTCATCGAAAGCTGAACAGATATAAGGGATCAGCTGATAACCCTTGGCAAATACGACGATCTCACCTTCCTGAGGATCGATGCTCTTAACATAACGATCGAATTTATCAAGAGAACATCTGAAATCAGGTACCTCTCCGCCAGGTGCCAGGTCCTTGTTGCCGTATATAAGCGGAACCGTGGAATAGTACGGAAGCGCGTATAGCTCGCCGCCCTTGATAAGGGACTTGAGCGAAGAAAGATATACATTATCCGTATTCAAGAGCTGATTGTCGCAAAGATACTCATCAAGCGAAGTACAAAGTCCTTCGTCTATAGTCGACACAAGATCATTCGTAAGGAATATATCCGGCTGCTCATCGCCCCAGCTCTTGATCGTATCAGGAGAAACGCCCTCGTTAGGAACATAGATATTCTCTATGGTGATATTCGTCTGCATCGAATCAAGATAAGACTTATCTACCGTCGCACCCGACAGCGATTCATCCCAATATCCTGCCTTCTTTGCCGAATAGAGCTTATAAAGATAATCTACTGTCTCGGATGTATATGGAAGTGCAACCGTAAGGACTTCTTTCTCTTTTTCCGCTTCTGTTGAAGTCTCTTCCGTAACTTCAGCAGATTCGGAAGTTGGTGCCGGGATCTCCGGAAAATCCGATTTTTTTGCATTGCAAGAAACACTCAGCAAACATAACGATATCAAAACTGTCGATGCAAAGCATTTCTTATATCGGAAATTATTCATAGATCACCCTCCGGACAGAAATATTATAACATTATTAACTTGACAGAAAATAAGAATATTAGTATATTTTTATAGCAAATGAATGCCAATGTGGCTCAGGGGTAGAGCAATTCACTCGTAATGAATAGGCCGTGGGTTCGATTCCCACCATTGGCTCCAAAAAAAATCTCGTCCTCGGACGAGATTTTTTATTTTGCTCTTTTTCGAGAACCAACAAGGAGTATTACTCCTCATTGATCTCGTAGATGTTACCGTAAGGGAAATAACCCTCTGCTTCCTTGACGGAAACAAGATTTCTGTCCTTATCATAGTAGAACTCGACAGCCTTGGTATCCCACATATTACCGTAAGAATCCTTGATGATAAAGCTTACCAGGATCGTAAGATCCTTGTCCGTACGGAGTTTGATCTCACCGCGCTCGATCGGACATGTAACGCCGTCACAAGTATAAGGCTCGTAATATGTATTGCAGTAAGCAAAGTCCTTATCAAGATAAGGGTTGGCCTGCGGGTCAAGATTATAGATATGTGACATAGTTATCGGATCGATAACCGTTCCTTCAACGATAGGACTGATATCCGTTGATGCAACGTCATTAAGTGCGGATGAAGGGATCGAATACAGGAAACTGTATGTATCCGCTGCCTTATCATACTGGAAGAGCACATAAGAATATACGTCATCAACCATGGCAGGCATTCCGTAAGTCGTATAATTGGGAGTATCCTCGATGATAAAGTACGGGATAGCACCACCGTTAAACAACAACGCCGTTCTGTCAAAATTCATAGCATATGAACCTGCAGAATTACGCTCAATCTTGTCTGAACCAAGATACATATAGAAATCAAGGTCTCCCTCATCTCCAAGGAACGTAAATACTACATTGGATTCAACGCTCAATACGCTGGCCTCGCCGCTTGTAATATCAAGATTAATACTTCCTTTGTCATCGAAAGTGATATTGTATTCAATATCTTCCGGATCGGAAGGTACGGCGACGAGATCCGCATAACTCGGATCGAGGTTCTTGGCAACAAGATTGTTTACATCATTAGACGGAGTCCAGTAATCCATAAAACGAGTGCCGAGGTAAGCCGCATACCAATAATATCCGTCCATATAATCGATATTGTCTACATAACCGTCAAATGAGAGAGTGATGTAGTTTGATACGATCTCATCAACCATCTCATCGTCATAATCGATGCCATTTACATTGAGCAAGTCAAGATATGCTTTTCGAACACCCTTGGCATAAGACATGTCCGGGAAATAGAAAGATAATCCGTTTGATTCGAATCTGGAACTTCCCATGCAGGATGCAGGAATCGCATTTTTCAAGAGCTTCAAGATGCTCTCGTCAGCATCTGTATCTTCGAGTAATTCAGCAGACTCTGTAAGGAACGACTTAAGATCAATAAGGTTACCGGAAATGTTACCCTCAGAACCGTAGTTCTCACATTTATAGGCTGCAAGCTGAAATTGACTGAAAGAAACATCGTCATATGTACTGTAGTAAAGTTTTTCCATGATATCGGCAAAAGCTGCCTCGATCTTAGGAATGTACGAGAGGTTAATAAGAGACATTGTACCCTTTGTAAAGAGCTCATTCCCATCCTGACCTGACGTAAGCTTATCCATGATCGCGATATCCTGCTCATAGTACTCGACCATCTTCGTACCGATAGACCTCGGACCCTCCGTAGGATGCTCACTCAAATAACTGACGAACTGCATAGGCAGACCGATATTTGCAGGAATGCTCTCCTGAGAAGCAACCATATAATCTGCATATGGTTCTACGGCACCGGCAACTTCCAAAGAAGCCGAAAGACACGTGTTAAATCCCAAAAGATCAAAGTGGCACTGAGCTGCCTCAAATCCGGAACGGATCTCATCAAGTGTCAGACAGTCATTCTCATAAAGCTCAGAATTAGCCTGAACGTTATCAGAACCGTTAAATGCATTACCGTTGGCATCAATGAAATAGATCTCGTCATGTTCCATACAACCGTATGGCTCTACATAACCGTGATCCCAGAAGATGAACATATTTCTCTTCGCCGGATAAGACTCTTTAGCCCACTTGATAAAATCAGAAAGCGTATCAGCAGAACCCATTGAATTCAATTCAACAGCACCGAGATCGATGATATTATTATGCTCAACCTTAAATCTGCCGAGCTTATCAGTAGGGATATCGATCTTACCTACAGTCGTATTTGCAAAATCAGGAAGCTTGTTGTTCCAGATCAGCGAACCGCCTGTCTCAACGACGATATTTATATCATCAGAATTGAGATTGGTAGCAAGATCATTAAGGTACCTGGAAGCGATAGCATATTCACGCTCAAGGTTAGTACCCGAAATATAGATCATGACAGTCCACTCAGCTGCATCCGGGTGATCTGCAAGAGGTGCAGCCGTCGGTTCAGGTCCCTCAGTAGGATCAGGCATTTCTGTCGGAGTCGGAGCCTTTGTAGGTTCCTCTGTAGCAACAGGAGCTTCAGTAGGTTCATTCTCCTCAGTAAGCTCAACATCCTCTACGACATCATCACCGGACTTCTTGTCATCATCCTTCTTGTCCTTGTCCTTCTTACGCTTAACGCCTTCATCCTTACGTCTGACAGCGATGTCAGCCGTATTAAGGCTCTTAAGCGGCAATGTCGGTACGACAAAAAACCATATCGCCGCCGCACTGATAAGTGTCATTGCAACAACGCCTGCAATAACGATAAGTGCTACTTTTGCTCCCTTGCCCTTCTTAGGCTTAGGATCTTGTTGTGAATTGTCAGGCTGAAAGTTCTCGTTATAGTCCATCCTTTACTCCCCAAAATATACCAAATTTATAACCTACTCGAGATTATAGCATATATTGTTTTTTCTCGTAAAAATATATATATGCACTATAGAGGACGTAATTTGCTTGATTGGGTCGCATTTTCGAACAGACTCACCCCATAGTTGCGACTCACCCTTAGGGTGAGCGGAGTGCGCCTGACTGAAGTTGCGACTCACCCTTAGGGTGAGCGGAAAGCGGAAAATGGCAAGAAAAACCTCTTTCGCGAGGAAAGAGGTCTATAAGGATTAACCGAATGTAATAGCGTTTACGTCGCCGTCGTAGATCGAGACCGGAGCAACCTGCCCTTTGACCTGATACCAGCCTTCAAACGGTTGAACGCCTTCGCGTGTTATCTTCAGATAGAAGAAGAACGAACGCATTATGTACGAGCCGTAAGGTTCAACATTCTGGAAGTCGGCATATTCGTCAGGATACTTATCCGGAAGTTCACCGCCATAAACAGTGCAGCCGCCCCAGACAGGGATCAAAGCAAGTTTGTTATCAGTCGTGATCGGTACTTCATCAGAAGTCATGAGCATCTTGCGGTCAGACTCCTTTGTGTACTTATCACTGAGGATGTAACGATCATTGACTGTGATGCCCTCATCAGATTTTGAAGTAATGTCATAGCCTTTGATTCCGATGGAATCGCCCACTTCAAGAGTGTCGAGAACGGCATTGTCAACATAGATCGGAGTTCCGACATAGAGGAACGCCTTATTACCTTCATCGTCAAATCCTAGGACCTGACCATAGTAGTAGCCGTTATCAAGATGAGTCGTGAATGTAGGCGCACCGTCAAGACCGGAGTGCAGGATGACATCAGCACTGAGATCGAAGTAGAACGGGATCTCAGTCATCTCATCGGCATTGAACCAGAGAAAACATTCCGGATCTGTCTCGTAATTCTCATCAAGGACAACAAGCTGACCGCCGCTTAAGCAAAGTCGCGTGATCTTATCGCTCTTAACGAGAAGTGTTTTGTACTTGCCCATATCGGCACAAGTGAAAAACGAATACACGGCATCAGGATCGCTTTCGCGGTTCCGGGCGATAAATTCCTTGGCAAGAGAATCGAATGCATCATCTTCAACGTATTCATCAGGCTGAATACCCGGAGTAGTCTCAGCAGCGGAAGTCTCGGACGGTTCGGTCTCATCAGGCGCGGAAGTCTCGGAGGTTTCCGGGACTTCAATCGCTGCCTGTGTAGTAGTTTCAGTAGTTTCAACAGCTTCGGTCGGATCAGATGTCTTATCGTTTCCGTCCGTGCTGCAACCGGCCAAAAGGCCGAGAGCTAAGATCGCTGACGCGAATCTCTTAGATCGTAATGATTTCATATCTTTTCCTTTCCTGTGTAGCACAAAGAAGACATCAGAATTCCCAGGAATTGATGTACTTCTCCTGCTCCGGTGTAAGCTTGTCGATCTTAAGGCCCTTTGTCTCGAGCAATATCTCTGCTACACGATTATCGATGATCTCAGGTGTCTGGTAGACCTTCTTCTCGAGTGTCTTACCGTACTGAGCGATATAACGTGCGGACTGTGCCTGAAGAGCAAAGCTCATATCCATGATCTCGACAGGATGTCCGTCACCCGAAGCGAGATTTACGAGACGGCCTTCAGCGAGGATGTTGATCCTTCTGCCGTCTTCGAGCGTGTATCCGATGATGTTATGGCGGACCTCTTCACTGCTTACTGCTATCTTTTCGAGATCTGTGATGTTGACCTCGCAGTCGAAGTGACCTGCATTACAGCAGATAGCGCCGTCTTTCATATTCTTGTAGTGACGCTCAACGATAACGTCCTTACAGCCTGTAACTGTTACGAAGATATCACCGATCTTGGAAGCTTCGTCCATCGTCATTACTTCGTATCCTTCCATAAGAGCTTCGTTTGCCTTTACAGGATCGATCTCAGTAACGATTACCTTAGCGCCGAGGCCCTTGGCTCTGAGAGCAACGCCTCTGCCGCACATTCCGTAACCTGCAACTACAACGTACTTGCCTGCAACT
>CADCPU010000025.1 GCA_902803365.1 Oscillospiraceae bacterium | reverse complement strand
TTTTTTCCCAAAGAGCAAAAAATAGCAATTATTTATCCGAATTTTATTAGTTTCAAATGAAATCAGAGTGCTAAAATCCAGTTGCTGTACGCAAAATGCGTGCAATATAGAAAATAGGATGGTTATGAATATGAAAAACTTAAAAAAGCTTTTGGCTGCGTCATTATGCGCAGCGGTCGTCTTGCCGTGTTTTTCTCCAAAGATCGTCAGAGCTTATGATGATGATGACAGAGTCACGAATGACGACTATCCGGTTTGGCACGAGATGGTACCTCTCACAGAAGAATACTTCCCGGATCCGATATTCAGGGAATATATGGCTTCTGAATTTGACGATGACCATGACGGATTTCTGCATGAGTATGAGCTTCGTTTGATCTGGAATGTTCACTGTGAGAACATGGCTATTACCACAGTTAAAGGAATCGAGTATCTCCCATATCTTAAGGGTCTGTGGTGTAAGGGTAACAAGATCACGGAACTTGATTTTTCCGGTAACCCTGAAATGAAAGGTATCTGGTGTTCTTATAACAACATCAAGAAGCTTGATTTTTCACCATGTCCTGAACTTGAGTGGGTCTACTGCTTCGAGTGCGGTCTTGAAGAGATGGATGTAACGCAGAACCCTGATCTCGGATACCTTGAGTGTAATCTTAACAGAGGCTTGACTTCTGTTGACCTTACTCATAATACTAAGCTTGAGCATCTTTTCGTCAGTAAATGTGCTCTTACTGAACTCGATCTTCACAACAACCCGCTTCTTTGTGAAGTGGCTGCTTTCGATAACCAGTTGACAAAACTCGATGTTTCAAACAATAAGCTCCTCAAGAGACTGGATGTTTGGGATAACAAAAAACTCGGAAATATGGATGTCTCCAATCTTAAGGGGCTTGAATATTTTAATGTTGCCAAGACATCTATGGATAAGGTCGATGTAACTCACAATCCTGAACTTCTTGAACTCGTAGCAAGTTACAACGATTACATCAAGTCCATCGATCTTTCCAAGAATCCGAAGCTTGCATATCTCAATGTTGAATGCGATACAGCACTCCAGAGCCTCGATCTTTCACATAATCCGAGACTTTATCACCTGTTTGCTTTTGGTCTTTCAAGCCTCGATACGATCGACATCAGTAAGAACAGTCGTCTCTGCAAGGCTTATAACGAAGGTCGTTATGAGCGCGATGATGAAAATATCGGACGTGTATACTTCAAGAACATTCCATACGGCGGAAGTGAAGATCCGTTTGATGATCTTAACCATATTGTCGGTGTAGATGATGATGCAACGGTTATTGCAACATATAACGGAACAAATGATGTACCTGACAGCATTCTTGATACAAATGACGGACATTCTGATAATGAGACATTTGTTACCAGAGGACAGGCTATCCTCACACTCTATCAGTTGGCAGGAAGCCCTGCAGTAAGTGGCGCGTCCAGATTTACGGATGTTTCATCTGCTTATGCCGATGCTGTTAAGTGGGGTCAAGATAACAATATCTGTTTCGGTTATCCTCAGATCTGCGCAAATACTTTTAAAGAGGATGAATTTATCACAAGACAGGACTGGGGTCTTATGGCTCACAGATTTGCAGATTACATGGATTTCGGTACTGCATGTGACTACGGCAGATCCGACTGGTTTGACGACTTCCACGACATCGACTTCTATGCTTGGGTTCCTTTCACATGGGCTATCCAGTGGAGAGTTGTACCTGTCGATGCAAAGACAAACAAGTGCTATCCTCACGGCAGGATTACCGTCGCAGAATTCGAAAAGGGTGCGGCAGAGATCTTTGATCTTGAAGAAGGCGCATCTTACGCACAGAGAGTAGGCGGTAACTTTGGTGCTGATTATGTATCTCCGGGTACTCGTCAGAACGAGAAGATCGAAGTCCACGTTCCTACAGTTACGCCTGTTCCGTCAGCAACACCTACTACAGCAGCTAAGCCCGGTTCGTCAACTTCTGACAACGACAACAGACCTGTGATCACTCAGCCTGCTGATCCTAAGGCTTCCATCTCTGAATTTGTAGCAAGGATCTATACATACGTTCTCGATCGCGAGCCGGAAGCTGAAGGCGCTGCATTCTGGTCAGAGGAACTTTGGGCTTTCAGAAGAACAGGCGCTGAGGTCGCTCAGGGATTCATCTTCAGCCCTGAGTTCGAAAACAGAAAGACTGATAACAAGACTTTCGTTACTATTCTTTATAAGACTTTCTTCGGTCGTGACCCTGAAGAAGAAGGTTTGAACTTCTGGGTAAATAAGCTTGCAACAGGCGAGATGGACAGATTTACGGTAGCAAACGGTTTCATCTATTCACAGGAGTGGGCTGATACATGTGCTTCCTACGGTATTCGTTCAGGTGGTGATCTTAAGCCGACCGGTAAACTTGCTCCGACAGATCTTACATATGCATTTGTTGAGCGTATGTA
>CADCPU010000024.1 GCA_902803365.1 Oscillospiraceae bacterium | reverse complement strand
GTTACCTTTTTAAGACGAGAGTGTCCTAAAAAGGCCTGATAATTGACCGATGTCGCGTCTTTTGAAATATTGATCGTTTTGAGCTGGCTGAGATTATATATTTCTTTGTTATACCATCTATAAGCGTCCCTTATCCCGGAAAACTCGTCCGAAGACAGAAAATCAAACTGGATAGTATCGCCTGATTCGGTCTCAAAGCTTATATCCATAAGATCCAGGCCCCTGCTGGTCATAAAGTTGTTTCTACCGCAGGCGATAATGCCTTCCGGAATATCGGTCACTCCTTCACCGAAATCCGCGGTCTGAACAGTAAAGTCGTCTTTGAAGGCATAAGCGCCGAGTTCCTCTACAGAATCATTAATGACTATTTCCTGCAGTCCTTCTGCCTTTGTATCCTTGCATTTAGGCACACAGCGCGCAAAAGCATATTCTCCGATCGAATACAGCTGCGGACAATCATCATTGAAGAATGACAGATCCTCAAGATTGCCACACATATCAAAAGCATGCTTTCCAATCTCTGTGATATCGGTATTCCCATTTGAAGAGATGTCGGCAAGATCGTAAGAGTACAAAAAAGCACCGTCAGGTATCCTTTCCAGATCAACAGGCAGCTTGACTGATTTAAGACCGCTCGTCATAGCAAACGCTGCCGTTCCCATCTGCGTCATACCATCAGGAAAAACGACCGAGTCGCTGCCGCTGAACGCTGCATGGACAAAAGCAAGATCTTTGATTTCAGAAAGATCATCGCACTCTGAAAGATCCGTTCCTCCCGCTATCACACATCCATCGAATGCATATGAGTCTATGGTCTCAAGATTCGCAGGAAATGAAATATCGATGCCGCCTTCTGAGCCGGCACCTGCCAGTGTGCTTTCCGGTATCACCCTGTACGAATCGTCAAAGCTGATCGTCTCAAGACCGCTGCATCCTTTGAACACAGCTGTACCCAGGCTGCCTTTCGGAACGCTGACATGTTTAAGGGATGCACAGCACTCAAAGGCATTTGCTCGAATAGTGATATTCTGACCACTCGTATTAGACAAAAGAGTAAGATCCACCGCGGCAGAACAATGCGCGAAAGCCGACTTTCCGATCACTTTGACTTTAGAAAGATCCAAACCTTCCGCTGCGCCCTGAGCGTTGTAAGACTCATTATAAGAATCTTTATATGTTCTGATAGTCTTTAGTTTTGTGCAATTTTCAAATGCGCTCTCACCTATCGATGTGACAGTCTCAGGCATTACCACAGTCTGAAGACCGGAAGCGTCGCCGGACATTCCTTTGCATGTCATTGCCTCGATAGATGTAAACGTGGTCGAGCCCAGTTTCTTGGGCAGCACCAGTTTTTTGACACCTGTGGCATAATTTATGCCGCTCAAAGAGCTGATAGATCCGTATGGTGCAAGATTGACTTCATCGTCATAGGCTTCCAGGTTCTCCTGGCTGAGGACCGTATTCTTATATTGCTGTGCCTCAGCCATTGTTGTGATGTCCTTGCTGTAAGAGCCATTGACATCCTGGTAGAATGAAGTGCCATTGGCTGCTTTGTAATTCGCAAGTATCTGCAGCACCTGGTATAACTTTTGATCCTGTATCACACCGGACATATCCGCGATCTTTGCCGCAGACGCGGTATTCCATCCTGCTGTCATGAATCCGGCGCAGGCGAACATGACTCCCAGAGCCATGATCGCTGCTATGAATCCTCTTACTTTCTTTCTCATCGATGGATCCTCCGAATAGCTGCCGCTATTTTGCTATTTTTGTTTGCTGCCCTCTCTGCGCTGACGCCGGCCGAGTATCAGCATGCCCGCGCCGGAGATCAGCATCATTGCTGCCAGCAGTCCCATCGGAACATTGTCTGATGTATCAGTTTTCCTGATCTTACGGAGCAATGATTTCGTCGGGATGATCTTGTTGGTAATGGTATATCCCTTCTGTTCATTTCCTGTGACTTCTGCCACATATCCTTTCACAGAATCCTCTTTAACAGTATACAGTATTCTCCTTCCGTCCTTATATACATCAAGATCTGTGAAGACTCCTCTGAACTTGTTCGTTTTACTGAGCGTCATTTCTTTGCCCGTATCTTCGCCATCGGCAAAGAGATGGACCTTGACTGACTTCGGTCTGATATGATCCTTATCATTGTTATCGTCCCAGACCTTTCTGACATTGATACTCGTCTTTTTCGGAGTATATTTGTTCGTCACATCAAATCCTTCAGCAGAATAGATCGTATTATAATTGTCGACACTATCCTCTGTAACGATATAATCGATCTCCTTACCTTTATCGTAATACTTCGGCATATCTTTGAACGAGTATTCCCAGTTGTCCTTTTCTGTCACCTCTTTGTCTGCGACTTCTTCCCCGTTTGCGTACAGATGGATCTTTATCTCTTCTGGTCTTACTTTGTCCTGATCGTTTGCGTCATCCCAGATCTTTTTGCCGGATATCTCTGTCTTTTCAACTTCATGGGTGTTTGTGATCACATACCCTTCTGTCTGGTCTCCGGTGATTTCAGTCGTGTAACCGCTGACCGCTTCTTCTTTGACAGTATATTCTATCTTCTGTCTTTCCGGCTCATACACATCGAGCTCTGTAAAGCTGCCGGTCAGACCATGGTCTCCGCCGAGTAACAGTTCTTTTCCGGTATCCTCTCCGTTTGCAAGCAGATGCACCTTTATCTCTTCCGGACGGATACCATCCTGATCGTTATTATCTTCCCAGGCTTTTGTGACAGTTACACTGGTCTTTTCCGGAGTATGAGTGTTGGTGACATTCAGTCCATCGTAAGTTGTTGAATAATCCTCGATCGCTTCTTCGGATACAGTATACTCTATCGGAACACCATTTGTATTCTTCAGCACGTCTTTAAAGGTATATGACCAATTGCCATCATCGTCTGCCTGCACTTCCTGTTCGTCTACCTTTTCTCCGTTTGCGAGCAGATACACAGTTATAGTCTCAGGTCTGACTCCATCCCTGTTGCCATCGTCATTCCATGTTTTCTTTCCCTCAAGATCCATGGTTTCAGGCTCATGCTTGTTCGTGACAACAAATGAGTTCTCATCTTCCTCGCCTTCATTGTCCTTCTTGTGAGTTACAGTCGTATCGTAACCTTTCACGGAATCTTCTTCTACTGAGTATGTATAATGCGTACCATCTTCTTCTTCTACGAGAAGTTTGTCCCATTTATACTGCCAATCCTGTTCTTCTCCGATCTCCTGCTCATCGACCAGTTCTTTTTCTGAACCCGGTTTGCCTGTGCGGTACAGTTTCACATTAACGGAATCCGGACGTATGCGGTCACGGTCTTTATCATCATCCCAGACCTTTTCAACAGAGATGCTCTTGTACTCAGGTTTGTATTCATTGCCTGCGGTCACCTGTACTTTGGTCTGGTTGCTGTTAACGATCTGGACGTTATTTGAATCATGATGCTGTATTCCGACCTGGATACCTTTGAATTCGTAATTGTAATCATTCAGAGGCATTTCTACAACGGAATATTTCCCTTCATCAGTCCATTCCCAGATATCATCAGTGTTTTCAACGAACTTGCCTGTGTCGGGATCATATATGTATGGATAGTCAAATGTCCAAAGTCCGAGTGTCCCTTTCTTTTCTCCTTTCTTCACTTCAACAGGAGCATAGATATACTTTCTTCCTGATTCTTCAAGTATCGCTGCGATCTCAGAATCAGTCATACTTTGAGCATCGTTGAGTGCCTCTATCGGCTCACCTTCATATACGATGAATCCGAATACCATATCCTGAGCCGCTGCATGGTCTTCAATGCTCTTCACTTCTTCCATTTTAGGTTTGCCTGTCTCAGGATCGATGACAGGTTGGTTAGTTTCGGGATCGATGACTTCGACCTCTTTCGTTACTTCTTCGGAAAGAGTTTTGGTGATCTGAGGTGCCGCAGGATACTTTATACCTACATTCAGCGGCATAGCTTCAAGCGCCAGCGAAGTGCTGTTTTCACTCGTACCGTTGAATGTGAGCGGTACCTCGTATCTGTATCCAAAGCTGTTCCACGCGCAGTTTCCGGGTACAGCTCCTTTATCGTCGATCTTTGCATTGAAACTGAGATGGATCAGCGGCTCGTTGCTCATCATATAATGATCAGCTTCGTTGCTTTGCTCGAACGCATTCGGATCTTCAATAACGATCCTCACTGATCTCGGATTCGTCTCTGTTATGTACTCACCGATCTCATCGTCAGACATGTCTGATAAATCTACCCAGCCATCTCCCTCGCCTTTCCAGTCATTCGCGTTGAACTCGGTCTTCTGGTTTACATACAGCTTGTATTTGCTGCGGTCTAAAAGTTTCTCAGTTCCATCTTTCGTCGGTTTCAGATATAATTTGAAATCCGGATCATCCTCAAGGAAACTTACCTTAAAATCTGAGTTTCTCTTATCATCTTTGACAAATGCGCTGTGGTCGCCCTGCTGCGGCAGATCATCTATGAGAACGATCTTGTTCATTATATCCGTAGGGCCCTTGACATAAAGATCGTATCTGAACGCTTTGCGTTTTTCGCTCAGATTGATATAGTTCTTCGATTCATTCGAAAGCGCGTTGTTGCTTTCTTTACCTATTTCGGTGATCTTCTTCCAGCTTTCAGTATTGTAGCCCATCGACAGCATTACCGACGCACCACTCTCGATGCCGTCGTTGACATCAGTTATTATTCCGTTTTCATCTTCGACCTGCATGGTCCTTGCGCTTCCCTGAGCAACTCTCTCAGGATCATAATGCTGCTCCGGATATACTAATACATCGTTATATTTACCTTCACTTACGATGATCGCGTTTTCCTGGACAAACATCGTATGTATGGCAAAATCACACCAGTATCCTGACGGAATACTGTATTTAGAGCCCTGGAGCCTTATGGTCATTACTTCTTTACCTTTGTCGCTTCCGTCGGCAGTTACTCTTTCTATCTTGACTCTGCCCGCCGCGGTACCTGTTCCGAAAGTAAACCAGTCATCGTCATCATCATTTTCAACTGTGCCTATGAGCAGGTTAGTAGATGGAGTGGCATCTCCGGACGCTATTTTGACCGAGGTATCTCCTTCTTTTCTGCTGCCCAGTGTGAAGATCGGCTGCGACTTGACAGTCCTTCTTTCACCTGCGGCAGATGAAGCTCTGTACATATTGTAGAACACCTGACCGGTAAACGAGTACGGTGTTGCCATCATATCTCTGACAGTATAGTCTTCGATCGTCGCACTGACATCCTTGTTACCGGTACCTGATTCATTCAATACTCTGACTCTCCAGTTAACGATATCCTGTGTGGTCAGACCGCCTTTATACGGAGTTCCGTACATTGTCTCTGCCGAATAGGTAGCCGTTGGTCCTTCTATAGTTTCGGGCGTAGCGCCATCCTTCCGGTATGAACTTCCTTGTACCGTCTTGCTGGTTCCGGGAACTATCACGGAACGTTCAAGGCTGACGTTTGACATGAGCCAGTTACCGCCGTTTGCCTCCTGAGTAGTATACGGTCCGGTATTAAATCCCGAAGTCGTCATGCCGAGCTTTTGAACATCTGATCCTGTCAGCTGCTCGCAGAAGCCATCGTTATCTACGACGCCGTTTATCTTCCTTGGTGTCTGCGTAGCTCCTCCTGTACCTGTCCTGTCAGGCTTTCCATCCTTTTTGGGAACATGAAGATCAAATCCCGTACCATAGTAGTCATAATACGGCATCGCTGTCGTGTTCGTAGCTATATCGTCCGTTTTGGCTTCACTGCCCACTTCACAGTTATAGCAGAACCTTATCGCTTCACCCGGATCCAGATACGGCTTTCCTACATCAGAATCATAGTGCGGATATGATGTGCCGTTGAATTTAAAGGTAACACGCTGCCTTGTTTCTCCGTCTACAGTTACATTGGTTGTTGATGCGACCAAATTAGCTTGTCTATACGAAATGGAATTGTTATCG
>CADCPU010000023.1 GCA_902803365.1 Oscillospiraceae bacterium | reverse complement strand
GGCTTTCGTTCCTGATCCTGAGACGACAAAGAATACAGGAAAGCAGCATATGCTTCCTATGATCGACTTGAGCGGTAAGGGTACTGTTGCTTCTTCGGGCGGTTCTAAGCTGAATAAGCAGACTATCGACAATCCTTCTCAGTATGATGAGGCAGGAGCACCATCGAACGTGCACAGCGTATGGGATGCCCAGGCACCTGTCGACAAGCCTCTTTTCAAGGCTGCACCAAAGCCTGAAGATGATGGCGCAGAGCCTAAATAACATAAAAATTTGTTAGGATACGGACTTTGAAGCAGGTATAATTTAACTAAGCAATTTCTTCAAGGAGATCGTCTATGTTGATAGCGGTAATTACCGGTGCTTCATCAGGTATCGGAGAAGCATTCCTGCGTCGGACAGTAACCGACAAGTCCTACGATCAGATATGGGTGATCGCGAGACGTGAAGATCGTCTCAATGCGCTTAAGGATGAACTTGATCCGCAGAGGATAATTCCTGTTGCGGCTGATATCGCTTCGTCTGTGGGTATCGATATCCTTAGGAACAAGCTCGAGTACGAGAAACCGAGCATAGCACTTCTCATCAATTGTGCCGGTATGGGTAAGCGAGGTAATGTCAAGGACAGCAGGACGTCTGACCTTGCTGCTACGATCGACCTTAATTGCAGATGCCTTACTGAGGTTACATCCATCTGTATCCCGTACATGATCGACGTTCATTCGAATATAATCAACATAGCTTCATCTGCGGCATTTCTTCCGCAGCCGGGCTTTGCCGTCTATGCCGCATCGAAGGCATATGTCGTCAGCCTGTCTAGAGCCCTTGCATGCGAACTCAAGCCTTATGACATCGGAGTCACTACCGTTTGCCCGGGTCCTGTTAAGACGGAGTTCCTGAGCAAGGCGACAGACAATAAGGAGAGCGAGTTTACGGGACTTCGCGCACTTTGTGCGGCAGATGCCGATAAGCTTGCCAAAGCATCGCTCAAAGCTGCATCTGCAAGGCGCCGCCTTTTCGTATACGGAATATCACAGAAAGCTCTTCATTTGGCTTCAAAGATCGTTCCTACGTCATTTATCCTGTTTCTCGAGAAGTTTGCAGTCAAGCAGTGACAATTATTAGGTGTTTTATCAATGGACGTACATTTTGTCCATCTCTATAATGGTACAGGAATAAAATCCAGGTATTAGAATTGAATGGAGAAGCATAAATGTTAGATGTCTCAAATGTCAGCCTTATGTTCGGAAGCAGAACGCTTTTCGAAGGGGTTAATATACAGTTTTCCAAGGGTAATTGCTACGGTATCATCGGAGCTAACGGTGCAGGTAAATCCACATTTCTTAAGGTGCTGTCCGGAGAGATCGAGCCTCAGAAGGGTTTTGTAAATCTTCCGAAGACCGAGCGTATGGCAGTCCTCGAGCAGGATCACTTTAAATATGACGAATTCACGGTCAGAGAGACCGTTATCATGGGTCACAAGCGCCTTTACGAGATAATGAAGGAGAAAGAGAGACTTTACTCCAAGACAGACTTTAACGATGAGGACGGTATCCTCTTGGGCGAGCTCGAAGGCGAGTTTGCAGAGCTCGACGGATGGTCTGCCGAATCAAATGCAGAGATACTCCTTCAGGGATTGGGCCTCGGCGAAGATTTCTACGAGAGACCTATGAAGGATCTTACGGGCGGACAGAAGGTCAAGGTGCTCCTTGCTCAGGCGCTCTTCGGCAATCCTGACGTTCTCCTCCTCGACGAGCCTACGAACCACCTTGATCTTAACAGCTGCCGTTGGCTCGAGAATTATCTTCTTGACTTCGAAAACTGTGTTCTCGTTGTATCTCACGACCGTCACTTCCTGAACAAGGTATGTACGCACATCGTCGATATCGACTTCAAGCAGGTAACGCTCTTCCAGGGTAACTACGATTTCTGGTATGAGTACACACAGCTTTCGTTAAGACAGCTCAAGGATCAGACAAAGAAGATCGAAGCAAGACGTAAGGAACTCCAGGACTTTATCGCGAGATTTTCTGCGAACGCTTCAAAGTCCAAGCAGGCTACGAGCCGTAAGAAGCTCCTTGAGAATATGGAACTTCCTGAGGTAAAGCAGTCCTCGAGAAGATATCCTTTCATCTCGTTTACGCAGGATCGTGAGATCGGTAACGACGTATTGTTCGTAACTGATCTTAATGCCAAGAACAACGGCCGTCACACGCTCAATCACATCAGCTTTACGATGGAGCGCGATGACAGGATCGCTTTCGTGGGTAAGGACGAAGTCGCTACGACTCAGCTCCTCAACATCCTCGCAGGCGAAGACACTGACTACGAAGGCGAAGTCAAGTGGGGTATCACGACATCAAGATCTTATCTTCCTAAGGACAATTCCAAGTTCTTCGACGGTTGTGAATTAAGCCTGGGCGACTGGCTCAGACAGTTCTCCAAGGATCAGACCGAGACATATATCAGAGGTTTCTTGGGAAGGATGCTCTTCTCCGGCGAAGAAGCTTCAAAGAGTGCCAAGGTACTCTCCGGAGGCGAGAAAGTAAGACTCATGCTCTCAAGGATGATGCTTACGAATTCCAACATCATAATCCTTGATGACCCGACTAACCACCTCGATCTCGAGTCGATCACGGCTTTGAACGAAGGCATCAAGAAGTTCCCGGGACCGATCCTTTTCACTTCGCATGACCGCGAACTTGTGAATACGGTTGCCAACAGGATAATAGAAATCACCGAAAGTGGTATAATAGATAAACGAATGACATATGACGAATATCTCGAATGGAGATTGGAAAACGTCGAAGGGAGCTTAACATGAAAATTACCGTAGCAGGTCTCGGTTATGTAGGACTCTCGATCGCAGTACTTCTTGCCCAGCACAATGACGTGACGGCGATCGATATCAGCAAGGAGCGAGTTGATCTCGTTAATTCCGGCAAGTCGCCGATCGAAGACGAGGAGATCAAGAAGTACCTCGCAGAGGGCAACTTGAAGCTCAAGGCCACAACGGATGCTTCCGAAGCGTATAAGGATGCCGAATTCGTAGTCATCGCTACTCCTACAAACTACGATTCAGATGCCAATTCCTTCGATACGAGTGCAGTAGAGTCGGTTATCGACTTGGCTCTCAAGGCAAGCGAGGATTCGATCCTCGTTATCAAGTCTACGATCCCTGTAGGATTTACAAAGTCAGTCAATGCCAAGTTCAATACAGACAGGATCATCTTCAGCCCTGAGTTCTTAAGAGAAGGCAAGGCTTTGTATGATAACCTCTACCCGAGCAGGATCATCGTATCTGCGCTCAAGGGCAATGATAAGCGTCATGAAGACGCCAAGAAGTTCGCTGATCTTCTCCTCGAAGGTGCGATCAAGAAGGAGACGGAGATCCTCATCATCGATACGAATGAAGCAGAATCCGTTAAGCTCTTCTCCAATACATACCTCGCATTGAGGATCAGTTATTTCAACGAATTGGATACATTCTGTGATGAGAGAGATCTCAACACGGCACAGGTAATAAAGGGTGTATGTCTCGATCCTCGTATCGGTGACTTCTATAACAACCCGTCCTTCGGTTACGGCGGATACTGCCTGCCTAAGGATACAAAGCAGCTCAAGGCAAACTACAAGAACGTTCCTGAGAACCTCATCACGGCAGTCGTAGCTTCGAACGTAACACGTAAGGACTACATCGCCGATCAGATCCTCGAGAAGGCCGGATTCACTGTTACCGAGTACGGCGTTAAGGGCGGTCCTGAGAAGTGCGTTATCGGTTTCTACCGTCTCACGATGAAGATGGGTTCCGATAACTTCAGAGCAAGCTCCATCCAGGGCATCATGAAGAGGATCAAGGCAAAGGGTGTTGAGACTGTTCTTTATGAACCGGCATACAGCGGTGACGATTACTTCGGTTCCAAGGTCATCAAGGATCTCGAAGAGTTCAAGAAGATCTCGGATATCATCGTAGTCAACCGTAAGAGTACTAAGCTTACTGACGTAGAAGACAAGATCTACACAAGAGACCTTTACGCCCGCGATTAATATGCATAAGGAAAAGGAGAAGCGCATATGAACGATCTTAAAGCAAATTCAGTTCCTAAGCAGTCCAAGAAGATTGCCAAGAAAACCGTTAAGAAGACAGCAGCGCCTAAGGCTGAGGCTACTTTCGAGAGCATATACAATACGGTATCTTACAAAGCTTCCAAGGCTAAGTTCCCGAAGTTCTTTCTTGCAACTCAGATCACTCTTAAGGGCAAGCTCGAGTGTGCTCCTCTTTATGTAAAGGTAGAAGACGGCAAGACAGAAGTTGCTCCTTATGAGTACAACAACGCATGCTTCTATATTGATGCCGATACCGATGCTTTTGTTGAGGTATTGAACGGCAAGAAAAAGATCAGTGATGCGATCGCTGAAGGTCAGATCGAGATCAACGGTGATGCATCAAAGGCTGTATTGTTCTTTGCAGCCGTCTTTTGATCCGATATCAGGAGGATATTAATGGAGCTATACGGTATCTTTAAAGAAGGGATGGTATTTCAACAGAAGAAGACCATCAGAGTCTTCGGTACCAGTGAAACGGGCAGCAAGATCGATGCGGCAATATGCAAGGGAAACAAAAAGCTTTCCAAGGGCAGTGCCGTGACCGATAAGAGCGGCCATTTCCTCGTTGAGATGCCCGAACTTGAAGCCGGCGGTCCTTATAAGCTGACCGTGTCTTCAGGCAAGAATTCCAAGATCGTTATAAGAGACGTATATATCGGCGAGCTGTGGTTCGCATGCGGCCAGGATAATATGCTGATGCCGCTTTATATGACTGAGACCCCTGAAGATGCACGCAAGTACGTTGAAGGCGAAGAGCGCTTCCACTACTACGAAGTCCCTCTCGCTTATGCCATGGATGAAGCACAGGCTGAAGCCGAGAGGAATGCGAAGTGGATCACCGTGGATACGGATAACGCACCAGAGATCAGTGCGGTCTGCTACTATTACGCACTCATGCTCTTAAGGAAACTCGACTGCCACGTCGGTATCATCGGTTGTTTTGCCATGAGTTCGAGTGTTACTTCCTGGCAGAGCATCGAATCCGTTTCTTCCACCAAAGAAGGCTTGGATTACATAAAAGACTGGGAACTGTCGCTTATTGAATTGGGCGTTCAGGATTTCGATGCAGAGCTCAATTATTATCACTATAAGCTCGATAAATGGACGCAGGCGTACAAAAAGGCCTTCGCGGAACAGCCGAATGAAGGCTATGATACTATTCGAAAACTTGTCGGCAACTGGCCTGCTCCCGTACCGAAGGGTAAGGAGAGCGGATTAAGACCGGGAGGACTTTTCGAGCCAATGCTGCTCCGTGTTCTTCCGATGAATGTCGCGGGCATCATCTTTTACCAGGGCGAGGCTGACACATACGCTCGCTGCGATGAATATAAGGCAGTATTCAAGTCCCTCATCAACGAATGGAGGACCTTGTGGGGCGATATGAACCTTCCGTTCATCTTCTGCCAGCTTCATATGTATATCGACCGTAACCGCAAGTTCATGGGCTATGAGGACTATAAGTGGCCGGTGCTCCGCGAGATGCAGCATCAGGTGTCCAAGGAAGTTCCGAATACATATATGGCGATCCTCTCAGACAACGGAGAGTTCGATAATATGTATCCGGTCGACAAGAAGGCACCCGGCATAAGGATGGCGCTCCTGGCGCTCAAGAGCGTTTACGGATACGAAGAAGTGTGCGCCATTTCGCCTTATATGATCGACATCAGATGTACCAACGGCGGTGCTGAGATGTACTTCAACGGAGACTTCAACATGCTCATGATGAAGGGCTTCGGAGATACGGGATTCGAGGTATCAGGCAAGGACGGCGTGTTCTATCCGTGCGATGCTTCGGTAGATTTTGACGGCAGGACCGTTACGGCTTTCAGTCCCTATGTTCAGGAGCCGGTCGCGGTCAGATACGCTTATTTCAGCTTCGGACAGTCTTCGCTGACATCCGATACGGGACTTGCTGTATTGCCGTTTACAAGAAATGTCTCCAAGAATCTTGAAGACAAATAAGATACATAGGTTAGATAGGAATTAAGATGTCAATTTATAAACTTAAGCCCGCTTGTACAGATTATATTTGGGGAGGAACGAGACTTCGCGACGAATTCGGTATCGAATACGACGGCGAACGCGTTGCTGAAGCATGGGTGCTCTCATGTCACCCGAGCGGTCCTTCCGTGATCGACAGCGGCAGATATTCAGGGATGACTCTTGTGGATTTCATCAATCTCAAGGGCATGCGAATACTCGGAACCAACTGCGACCGTTTGGATGAGTTCCCGATCCTCTCAAAGCTCATCGATGCAAGGGAAGATCTCTCGATCCAGGTCCATCCGAACAATCAGTTCGCGATCGCCAATGAAGGCCAGCTCGGAAAGACCGAGATGTGGTATGTGGTCGACGCACTTCCTGACAGTTACATTTATTACGGAGTGTCTCATGAGGTCGATCTCGAAGAGATCAAGACCAGGATCGAGAATAACACGCTGACTGAGATCCTTAAGGCTGTCCCTGCCAAGAAGGGCGATGTATTTTATATCCCGTCAGGAACGCTCCATGCGATCTGTAAGGGACTTCTGATCGCAGAGATACAGCAGAATTCAAACGTTACATACAGAGTCTACGATTACGGCAGGATCGATCCGAGCACGGGCAGATGCCGCGAGCTTCACGTCGACAAGGCACTGTCAGTTACACGTAAATTGCCTAACTATGTGGATTACGACTTCGGTAATCATTTGGTAAGTTGTAAGTACTTCATTGTCGACATGATCGACAAGGATACATTGGATTTTGCGGATGAGAGAAGCTTTGTATCTCTTGTAGTTCTTGAAGGTTCTGGAAGGATCGAGTTCAAGAATGACGAGGGTGCCAACGATTACTTCAACTTCAAGAAGGGCGAGAGTTACTTTATCCCTGCAAACTCCGGAAGATTTACGATAAAAGGTGAGAATTTCATGATTCTCAGGACACAGATATGAACGTAGCTTTTTTCATGCAGCCGAAGTCTTCGGTCGCATTTCTATATGATGACTTTACCATCCGTCAGGCGCTCGAGAAGATGCACTACCACGGTTATACGGCTATTCCCGTATTGGACCGTCAGGGGCATTATCTGGGCACCGTAAGGGAAGGTGATTTCTTATGGTTTATCGTCAAGGGCGAGGGTCAGGAGGCTCATACGATGGCTATCGAGAGCCTCGAGAACTTTAATCTCAGCGAACTTAAGATCGATGCGGAAAAGAATCCTTCCGTACTCATTACTGCGACCATCGAGGAGCTCTTGATGCGCGCGATGAATCAGAACTTTATACCTGTCGTAGATGACAGGAATCTCTTTATCGGTATAGTGACGCGTAAAGATGTCATTAGGCACTTCTATGCGACGACGTTTACCGATGAAGACGCCAAGTAAAAGGCGTCTTTAACATATCTTTACCTTTTCCGAAAAAGTCTTTAACCTCTTTTTGCGATGTATTTATTTCTGGCGGCTAATATATAGCCATAAAACAAAAACACCGCAGGAGGACAGGGAAATGAAGAACACGATCACAAAGACAACAGAGTTTATCTCAGGCGCAGTTACGATCTCATGCATCATCGCAGCTATCGCAGCAGCAGTACTCGGAAACATCTCAGTCGCTCTTCTTGCTCTTCTCCTTGGTGCAATGACAGGCGCACTTCTCGTAAGAAACATCGTAACGGAAAAGAACGATACAAAGTCTGTTTGGGCTTAATAAAAGAATAAGGGAAATATTGGAGGAAATAACAATGGATAAGGCTTTTACAAAAATAGCAATGGCAATCACGGGAGCATTGATCGCGATCAGCACTTTTTCACTTCTGGCTTTCGCACTCGCAAGAAACTTCGTAATGATGATCGCAGCAGGATTTCTTCTCCTGATCAACTCTTTCTTCTTTGCAGGTACGATCAGCAAGGATAAGAAAGAAGATCTTGAGACAGTCATTGAATAAGAAATGAGATAAAGGAAATGAGAAAATAAAAGAGGTCCGACAGATATCGTCGAACCTCTTTATTCAGTTTGGAGCCTTTAACCGGGATCGAACCGGTGACCTCATCCTTACCATGGATGCGCTCTACCTACTGAGCTATAAAGGCGTTTATTTCACCTTGTGAAGTATAGCATAAGAAACGTTTATTTTGAACCCTTAATTTGTTTTTTGTTTCCTGGCAAAAGAAAAGCCACATGTGACTGTGGCTTTTACAAAAGGAAGATATATGAAATGAGAAAACTGAACACTAGGTTCATACTTATAATAGTTCGTCAAGGGTATTTGGTCAAGTCCTTTTTGTTCAATTTACAACTATTTAAGCCCGAGTTAACAATTTTTTAAAAAAACGATTTGCGCTATTTTTCAGGGTATAAAAAGGTGTTCAGACGAATTTGAGAATGAGTTCTGCAATGAGTGTTCCGGCACATGCTCCGACGGCAACGACAAGGAGACTGCGCTTGCAGAAAGCGAGCACCAGAGCAACTGCCGTACCTGCTATGGCGGAGATAAGAGAACCCGTGCATGACAAGATCGCAGGGAAGGTCATGGCTGACAAAACAGTGTATGGGATATAG
This sequence comes from Oscillospiraceae bacterium, assembly GCA_902803365.1. The sequence goes on along the minus strand of CADCPU010000023.1, from coordinate 1,603 downwards.
TCAAAGAAGAGCTTTACCCTGGGATTCGTGATCTTGCGGTCGAAGAGTACGAACGGGATCATCCTGATAAGATATGTGGTCACTGCCATTGCTATGAGATATTGGAAGAATTCGGAATCAGGCATCGGCTTTTTCCTCCTTCTTTTCGAGCGGCATGACGAAAGCACCGACAGCTGCTGCGACAACGGCACTTATGATGACGGCAAGTCCGCCGGATATGAATGAGAGCGCCTTAACATAGGCGAATACACATGACAGGATAACGGCGATAATGCTGATAAATGCGATCTTTGATTCTTTGCGGGCGACAGGAAGAACGATCGCGATGAACATTCCGTAGATGCCTATGGAGAGCGAATCAGTAAGGATCTGCGGCATAACGCTTCCAAGCAGTGAACCGAATAGCGTTCCTGCTACCCAACCGACTATAGGGAGACACTGAAGTCCGAAGAGATATTTCCTTCCGAATGAATCATGGGAACTTGCGACACCGAAGATCTCATCGGTTATGGCAAACGAGAGGAAGATCCTGGCAAGCTTGTTGACCGACTTATCTGCCTTCTGAGACAGGGAGATTCCCATAAGGCTGTAGCGCATATTGATGACGAGCTGGGACAGGACAAGTTCGATGATCCTGCCTGAAGTTGCCATGAAGTTGACGCCTGCGACCTGACCTGCGGAAGTAACATTGAGCAGGGAAATAAGAACGGCCTGCCACCAGAACAGCCCGCTGCTTACGGCCATTACGCCGAAAGAAAACGACACGGACAAGTAGCCCATGCCGATCGGTAATCCATGCATCAGTCCGGTTTTGAACCCGGTCGCTGAGTCGGTAATATTATTTTTTGTCATACTTCTCCGTCATATCGCTGAATGAAAAATACAGATCCAACGTGTCTGCCTTCTCTACTTCAGTCATCGTAGACTGTTTCTCATCTATCTGGAAAAGAGCATTGTCTACATAAACATACTTCGTGACATCACCTAAAGTGGTTCCTGCAGGGATCTCGGTCCTTGCGATGAAGAGCGTTGACGCATCGACTGCGAAATATTCATCGATGACGCTGCTTCCGTCCTCGTTTTCGACCGTGATCGTACACGACTTGACCGTATCAGCCTTGTTGGTTCCTTCGATGTTGGTGATGTATGTATAGGAACACGGAGATCCAAGAGGAGTGAAGTCTTCACCGTTGGTGATCCTTAACTCCTGCGGGTTATCATAGCAATAGTAAGCATATACCTCATCGAAAAGGTCTACTTTGGACTTAAGCTGCTCGTAAGTAATTCCCTTATTTTTGGAAAGAGCTGCTTCTTCGGAACAACCTGCCAAACCGAGCAAAAGGCCCAGTGCAAGCGCTATAGAGGTGATGTATTTGCCCAAATGCTTCATTAATTAGTCTCCGATTAACTGTTTTCCTTGCAAGATTATATCATATATCGAGATTTTAAGTTGACATTTTTGAAGAAAGCAAGTAAAATCATTTAGCAATTGAATTTTGCAAGTCAATAGACACCCGGAGAAGTCGCCTAGCCTGGTCGAGGGCGCACGACTGGAAATCGTGTAAACCGCAAAACGGTTTCGAGAGTTCGAATCTCTCCTTCT
>CADCPU010000022.1 GCA_902803365.1 Oscillospiraceae bacterium | reverse complement strand
GGCGTCTTAAACGGGACTTCGGTCCACTCGGTCGAGGATGCGGTCAAAGCCGAAAGCCTCGGCGCGGATTACGTAATAGCAGGTCACGTGTTTGACACGGACTGCAAGAAGGGACTTCCCGGAAGAGGTTTGGACTTCGTTCGCGATGTCAGTTCTAATATATCGATACCCGTCTATGCAATTGGAGGCATAGATGCCAAGCGATATGAAAGCGTCGTTGAAGCCGGCGCAAAAGGAGCCGCGATAATGAGCGGCCTTATGACTTGTCAGGACGTCGACGGATACATGTCGGCATTTTGATATACGCGGTACATTGGGGACACCACCTTGTATCGCATAAGAAAACCGGATCAGCATTGATCCGTGATCGGGAAATATCCTGAAGGCGCCGAAACCTCTCATGATACGGAGGCCGTGCGCCGCACACCATAAATTTATACGGAGGTTCAAGTATCATGAGAAATTACACAACCCAGATGGATGCCGCAAGACAGGGCATCATCACGCCTGAGATGAAGGCAGTTGCAAAGAAAGAGTACCGCACGGAAGAAGAGATCCGCGATCTCGTAGCCAAGGGACAGGTCGCAATCTGTGCCAACAAGCTCCATACCTGCATCGACCCTAACGGCGTAGGTTCCATGCTCAGGACAAAGATAAACGTTAATCTCGGCGTATCCCGCGACTGCAAGGATTACGATATCGAGATGAAGAAGGTAATGGCAGCTGTCGACATGGGCGCAGAAGCAATCATGGACCTCTCCTCCCACGGAAACACACAGCCGTTCAGAAGAAAGCTCACATCCGAATGTCCTGCAATGATCGGTACGGTACCTGTATATGACAGCGTCATCCACTATCAGAGAGATCTTGCTACCCTGACAGCAAAAGACTTTATCGACGTTGTAAGACTTCACGCTGAAGACGGCGTTGACTTCGTAACTCTCCACTGCGGTATCACGAGAAAGACGATCGAGCAGATCAAGAAGCACAAGCGTAAGATGAACATCGTCTCCCGCGGCGGCTCCCTCGTATTTGCTTGGATGTGCATGACAGGAAACGAGAATCCTTTCTACGAATACTACGACGAGATCCTTGAGATCTGCCGCGAATACGACGTAACGATCTCGCTTGGCGACGCATGCCGTCCGGGCTGCCTTGCTGATGCTACAGACGTATGCCAGATCGAAGAGCTTGTACGCCTCGGCGAACTTACAAAGCGCGCATGGGCAAGAGACGTTCAGGTAATGGTAGAAGGTCCGGGCCACGTTCCTATGGATCAGATCGAAGCAAACATGAAAGTTCAGCAGACCATCTGCCAGGGCGCTCCTTTCTATGTCCTCGGACCTTTGGTTACCGATATCGCTCCGGGATATGACCACATCACATCAGCTATCGGCGGCGCCATCGCAGCAGCCGCAGGCGCAGCTTTCCTCTGCTACGTTACACCTGCTGAGCACCTTGCACTCCCTAACGTTGACGACGTTAAGCAGGGCATCATCGCATCCAAGATCGCAGCTCACGCAGCAGACATCGCAAAGCACATCCCTCACGCCAGAGATATCGACGACAAGATGGGCGACGCAAGACGCGCACTCGACTGGGATGCTCAGTGGGCATGCGCTCTCGATCCCGAGACAGCCAAGGCTATCCGTGACGACCGCTCCCCTGAGCACGACGACACATGCTCCATGTGCGGTAAGTTCTGCGCAGTCCGCAGCATGAACAAAGCACTCAACGGCGAGTATATCGACATTCTTTAATCTGGTTGCTTCATCTGTTATTATGTAGGTACTGAATAATATAAGAGGAGATGTTTATGAGGATCAAAAAATCTATTATCTCTATCTTCCTGTGCCTGCTCCTAGTGTTGGGTCTGTTCCCTTCATTTTCGAGAGCGGACGGTGAAGAGTCCTATTGGAGAGCAATGTCTACATCCTACTACTTCGACAGGATGTCAGATGCTCAAAGACAGGCATACAACCGATTTGATTCAGTCTGTATGAATATACTGCTCAGCGGAGGTGACATCGGCAGCGATTCGATCCAGCTTCAGGATCTGAACCTCTCGATGAATGATTTCTCCCTCGTTTATCAGGCATTCGTCAACTCGAATCCGCAGTACTTTTTCTTGAGCGACAGGATCAGATACTACACCAGAGGCGGTATCGTAACTGCTTGCGGCGATATGCTCTATACAGAGTTCTATAACGGCGCAAAGAGAACTCAGTACAAGGATGCTTTCAGAGCAGCCATCGACAAGTACGTAGCTGACATCAACAGCAAGAAGTCATCCAACAATCCTACCGAGATCGAGTATTGGGTACATAAGCTCCTGACACAGAACGTCAGCTATCGCGAAGGTGCCGGATACAACCAGTCAGCCCTCGGTCTCTTCGTTACGAACGAGTCCGTTTGCGCAGGCTACAGTAAAGCATTCCTTATCCTTACACGTATCTACGGTCTTGACACCATTATCGTCTTGAGCGACCTTCACGCATGGAATGCCATCAACCTCTACGGTTACTGGTACCTCGTTGACGTAACGAACGACGACACCAAGAACGGTGACGAGCTCTACTATCTCTATAACACTACGCTCGAAAACGCAAAGTCCTATAACCCAAGTATGTATGAGATCTCATCCGAGTTTACTTCACTCGTTCCTCCCCTTGTTCATGACAACATGGGCAGCGACTGGGGCTACACGGATCCTCTGTTTATGGCTACGGGCAACACTTACTTCATCGTTGATGAGACAGATACAAACTGCTCCGTTATCATGCTCGAGCAGAGAGGTTACTCCACCCCTTCTTCAGTCTATTACGAGGGAGTCACTTATAAAGTAGTTGAGAATCGTGCTGCTCCTGCAGTCCACGCTCAGCCTACTGCAAGACCTCAGATCGATGCAAAGATCAACAACAAGAATGCAACAAAGAACATCCGTGCATTCATTGACCGTATCTACATCAACATCCTCGACAGAGAACCTGAATCCGAGGGTGCAAACTTCTGGACAGGCGAGCTCTATCGCTACAATAAGACAGGTGCTGAAGTAGCTTACGGCTTCCTCAACAGCCCTGAGTTCATCAACCGCGATACAGACGATTACGAGTACGTTGATATCCTCTACAGGACATTCTTCGATCGTGATGCAGACGACGACGGAATGAACTACTGGGTAGATCAGCTCTCCTCCGGTTACATGGACAGAACCATGGTCGCAGACGGATTTGTCTATTCACTTGAGTGGGCAAACACATGCGCCAAGTATGGTATCCTCTCCGGCGGAACAACAGCTCCTACAACAAAGATCAAGCCTTCTTCCGCTACAAACTCCTTCGTAGAGAGAATGTACACAACAGCCCTCAAGAGAGATTCCGATCCGGATGGTCAGAGCTACTGGGCTAACCTCCTCTCCAACTACGAGATGACAGGCGAAGGCATCGGAACATTCTTCTTCGTAAGCGAAGAGATGAACGGCCTTAAGCTCAACAACAGCGAGTATGTAAACCGCCTCTACCTCACCTTCATGGATCGTGAGCCTGATGCAGATGGTAAGGCATACTGGGTTGAACAGCTTAAGTCCAAGTCCAGGCTTGAAGTTGTAATGGGATTCACACGAAGCGCAGAATTCATCCAGAACTGCGTAGACGCAAGGATCCTCCCGTTCTAATCAGATCTTAATAGAACAACTACAGGGGATGTCTCAAAAGTGATTGAATTCACTTGGGGGCATCCCTTTAAAATGTGTAAAACTCTCTCATTTTTCGTTAGTAAAGCTCTCAAAAACAGTCTCCAACCCTCGAAAATGTGGAAAACTCTATTTCAAAGCATGCTAACGCCTGCCCAGGATCGAATCTGATGAGTTTTTTGTGTT
>CADCPU010000021.1 GCA_902803365.1 Oscillospiraceae bacterium | reverse complement strand
TACCTCCTGCGAATAATCGCAAGTAACATTATATCATTTTTGTCCTACATTTCCTCAACTACTTCCCGCTCACCCTTAGGGTGAGTCTTATGCACAGCCGCAACTTTCCGCTCACCCTTAGGGTGAGTCATGTACCACGAGAGCGACTTTCTGCTCACCCTTAGGGTGAGTCTTTTCAAAATAAGGTAGCCAAGCCCGCTTGAATACAAAAGAACAGATCACTGACCAAGGCGTCAAGGCTGCCGAAGGCACCGCTACGCGGCTTAAGGCCTTGACGTCTGTTCATGTGATCTGTAAAGAAGAATCAAGCGGGCTTTGACTACCGTAAGTAAGCACTCACATCGTTTTCGAGGCAAATGATCAAGCCAATTTTATGCAAACTCACCCTAGAGGTGAAACATCTAATCAGCACACTACTCTTCGCTCACCCTTAGGGTGAGTCACACACCATGAGTGAAACTTCTCACTCACCCCAGGGGTGAGCGGAAAGCAGACAAAAAAAGATCGCCACGCGCGATACGTGACGATCTTGAAAATTCAGATCAGCTGATATTACTTGATATCAGGATACAAAGGATACTTGTCTGTGATCTTTGCTACACGAGCAATGATCTCATCCTTCTTGTTCTCGTAATCGAAGATGCAGAGGGAGATAAGATCAGCGATCTCGACCATATCCTCCTCCTTCATGCCACGAGCTGTACAAGCTGCTGTACCGATACGAACACCGGAAGTAACGAAAGGCTTCTCAGGATCGAAAGGAATAGCGTTCTTGTTAGCTGTGATGTTGCAGTCATCGAGACGGAGCTGGAGTTCCTTACCTGTGATGCCTGTGCCGCGGAGGTCGATGAGCATCAAGTGGTTGTCAGTACCGCCGGAAACGAGGTTAACGTTACGAGCGATGAGAGCCTCGGACAATGCCTTAGCGTTCTTGATGATGTTGTTTGCATAATCACGGAACTCATCAGAAAGAGCTTCCTTGAATGCAACAGCCTTAGCAGCGATGATGTGCATGAGAGGACCACCCTGCTGGCCTGGGAATACTGCGGAATCGATCTTCTTAGCAAACTCTTCCTTACACATGATGATACCGCCGCGAGGTCCGCGAAGTGTCTTGTGTGTAGTTGTTGTAACGAAGTGTGCGTAAGGTACCGGATTAGGGTGAAGACCTGCAGCAACGAGACCTGCGATGTGAGCCATATCTACGAAGAGATAAGCGCCAACTTCGTCAGCGATCTCACGGAACTTCTTGAAATCGATGATCCTAGGATAAGCGGAAGCACCTGCAACGATGATCTTAGGCTTGCACTCGAGAGCCTTAGCTCTTACTGCCTCGTAATCGATGAGCTGTGTCTTCTCGTCTACCTGATAGAATTCAGAATGATATGTTCTACCGGATACGTTAAGCTTCATACCGTGTGTCAAGTGACCACCGTGAGCGAGATCCATACCGAGGATAGTATCGCCCGGTTCGAGAACTGCGAAGTAAACAGCTGTGTTAGCCTGTGCGCCGGAGTGTGGCTGAACGTTAACGTGCTCAGCGCCGAAGAGCTGCTTTGCTCTGTCGATTGCGAGCTGCTCTGCGATATCAACATATTCGCATCCGCCGTAATAACGCTTTCCCGGGTAACCCTCGGCATATTTATTTGTAAGAGGAGAACCAGCTGCTTCAAGAACAGCCTCAGATACAAAGTTCTCCGATGCAATCAATTCAATCTTGCTTCTCTGTCTTCCGAGCTCTTGCATTATTGCTGAATAAAGTTCGGGATCTTCTGCTTTAATGTGATCGTACATTGATCATTCCTCCATATTTTTATTGCATAGACTATAATACATTTATTTTTTTATCGGGTAAATACCAAATATTAAAGTTTATATATTTCGTCAGCGCGTGGTGGTTCAAGATCCGAGCGCTCGCCGTTTTCGAAAACAAGCTCATATCCGCTCTCGGTAAATTCGCCTATTACGCATGCTTCTACCCCGCCCTCGCGAAGTTTGCGAAGAACACGTTCTTCCTCGGACGTTGCAAGGAGCAGAGAACCTGAAGAGATAAGACGATAAGGATCGATGTCCAGTGTCCTGCATATCTCACGGGTCGCATCGCTGATCGGGATCAACGAAGGATCAAGCCTGATGCCGAGTCCGGAAAAGTGCGCCATCTCATAAGCTGCACCGTATACACCGCCTTCGGTAATATCATGCATGAGGTTGACGGCACCGTAATAGAAGCCACGCTCATCCTTGGTAAATTCTGAATTGATTATTCCGCCTGCGATCTCGCCTTCTTTAACAACAGATATGAATCTGTCATATGAGAGCGCCTCATCAATGAGAGTCTGATCGATCTTGGATGCAAGATCATCCTTGCGGGAATTGGCAGCTATATAACTTCCTTCGATTCCGCAGCTCTTCGTCATGATTAACTTGTCGCCGACCTTGGCCTTGCCGAGCGGGACAGGATGTGATTTATCGATGATACCGAATGCAGTCGTGATAACAACAAAGTCCTTGACCGTGTCATTGACCTCTGTATGACCGCCTACGATATCTACACCGAGAGCTCCGGCTTCCTTGGAGGCCTGGTCTACGATCGATGTAATGTCAGCTTCACTGCAGGACGGCGGAGCGATGATAACGAACAATATTCCGGAAGGCCTGATGCCGCAAGATGCGATATCATTGCATGACACGTGGATCGCAAGTGTACCGGACTGCTTTCCGCCTGCAGTGATAGGATCCGAAGAAGATACGAGGATCTTATCTCCGAGATTGAGCCATGCGCAGTCCGCACCGATAGATGCGCCTACGAGAGTCGAAGGCGATGTCTTCGGAAGTCTGCTCAGTACGAGCTCCGATAATTGTTCGTTAGTCAGTTTTCCTGTTTTCATATGATTATTGTCTCAATGCCGTTAAGGCCGTCTTCAACCATCTTGGCGATATCGAGGTTCTGCTCAGCCTCAATGATATCATCCCTGTTCGGATGTGTCTTAGGATGCTTTGCAACGAAAACGGTGCAGCAATCCTCATAAGGGAGTATAGAAGTCTCGAATGCGCCGATCTTGCGGCTGATCTCTGTTGTTGCTTCCTTATCAAGACCGATAAGAGGTCTGAAGATCGGAAGGTCTACTACTTCATTCGTGAACTGGATAGCTTCGAGAGTCTGGCTTGCGACCTGACCTAAGGATTCACCTGTGATAAGGCATCCGCAGCCGTTCTGAAGTGCAAGCTTCTCAGCGATCTGGAGCATGACACGTCGCATCGTTACCGTGAGCATATCCTGACGGCTGTTCTTGTACATATCGAGCTGGATCTGAGTGAAGTTTACAACGTGAAGCTTCAAGCGGCCCGAAAATCTGGATACGATCTTTGCAAGATCTACTACCTTATCCTTAGCTCTGTCACTCGTATATGGGAAAGAATGGAAATATACTGCCTCGAGCATCATGCCGCGGCTTGCCATCATGTAACCGGCTACAGGGCTGTCGATACCGCCGGACAAAAGGAGCATTCCCTTGCCTGCCGTTCCGACAGGAAGACCTCTGTGTCCCATGATCTTTCCTGCATATACATAGCAGAAATCGCGAACTTCGACATTAAAGATGAAATCCGGCTTGTTAACGTCAACGCTTAAGCAATCGAAGTTCTCGAGAAGATATCCGCCGATCTCGTTGGAGATCTCAGGCGATGTCATCGGGAAATGCTTGTTGCCGCGCTTACTCTCGACCTTAAAAGTCTTGTGGTCAGGATAAAGCTTTAAGTATTCACGCATATATTCGACCGCATTCTGACGGATCTCGTCGATGCCGCCTTCAAACTTTCGAGCGAGAGAAGCGGATACGATACCGAATACCTGAACTACTGCGTTCAAGATCTCAGCAGCAGTCTGCTCATTCTGGAAATAAGGATTCTCATCACCCTCATAAGGCTCGATCCAGATACGGCTCTGGCTCTGATAGATATTGAGCTTGCCGAACTGCTTAAGTCTGTACTTAAGATTATTCTTGAGCTTAGCCTCGAAGTTTCCTCTGTTAAGACCCTTGAGCGTTACTTCGCCCATTCTGGCCAGGATTACGTTGTTACTCATATTGACCCCTTTATCTCAATGCAAATAATTGATAGATCTCATCGACTTTGGCGATGAACTCCTTTGCTTCTTCCATTGTGTTGAATCTCGAAAAACTGAGGCGCACGGCATTGGTGGCAAGTTTTCTGTCAACGCCCATTGCTTCCAATACGTAGCTTATCTTCTTCGTCTTGGATGAGCATGCCGAAATGGTCGAAACATATATATTATAACGTTCAAGGCAATGAAGCATAGTCTCTGATTCAAAACCTTCAAACGATACGTTCAGAACATAAGGAAGAGCATCCTCAGGAGAAAGGATCGTAGCATTACGCTTGGAAAGCTCAGTCCTGAGATAAGAATTGATCTCTTGGCAAGCTTTATAGTGATCTTCCATACCTTCCTGTGAAAGCTTCATGGCAAGAGCCGTGGAACGGGCAAGAAGGATACTTTCAGTACCGGATCTCATGCCGTTTTGCTGACCGCCGCCGAGAATATAAGGATCGATCTTTACGCCGTTTTTGATATAAAGTCCGCCGCAGCCCTTAAGACCGTGGATCTTGTGAGCCGAGAATGAAGCCATCTCAACTCCGAGCTTATGAAGATCGATACGAAGCTTACCTGCAGCCTGGACGATATCAAGATAGATAGCCGTACTGCGGTTCTTGGAATCCCTGATCGATACGATCTCTTCGATAGGAAGGATCGCGCCCGTCTCGTTATTAACGTATGTAAAGCAAAGAAGTGCGGTATCTCCGGTGATTGCGTTGGCAAGCTGATCAAGGTCAGGTCTGCCGTTCTTATCCACATCAATATAGATGACATTGATACCCTCATCTGCGATACGTTCCATAACGGAGAGCGTTGCACGATGCTCGGTCCTTGTCGTAATGACGGTACGACCGCTTCTTCTGTTGCGTCTTAAGTATCCCGTGATGGCCGTATCGGCACTTTCAGTAGCACAGGACGTAAAAACAAGTTCCTGCTCTCGGATTCCGAGGCAGGAAGCTGTTTCTTCTTTTGCATTTATATATGCCTTGTATGCCTTGGTGCCAAGTTCATGGAGAGAACCGGGATTTCCCCAGAGTTCATCCGAAGTCAGTTCTTCGGAAACGAGCTTGGCAACTTCAGGCAAAGGCTTGGTTGTTGCGCTGTTATCAAAATATATCATTATACTTTAAGTTCCACTGCTGTTACTTCAAGGTCAGCTTTGTGTGCTTCAAGGATAGGCTTGATAGCTTCGTTAAGGAATGTGTCTACCTGCTCAGGGCATCTGCCGATGTAGAGCTTAGGATCGAGCATCTTTGCAAGGTCTTCTTCCTTGAGTCCGAATGCAGGGTCCTTAACGATCCTGGAAAGAAGATCATTAGGCTTACCTTCGTTCTTAACTACAGAACCTGCCTCCATGGAATATACACGGATCTTCTCGTGGAGCTCCTGACGGTCGCCGCCCTTCTTAACTGCTTCCATCATGATGTTCTCTGTAGCCATAAAAGGAAGCTCGTCCATGATGTGCTTGTTGATCATATTAGGATATACAACAAGACCGTCAACTACGTTAGCGTAGATACCGAGGACTGCATCAACAGCAAGGAATGCCTCAGGAACACTGATACGCTTGTTTGCAGAGTCGTCGAGTGTTCTCTCGAACCACTGCTCTGCAGCTGTCATTGCAGGATTCAAAACGTCAGCGATGACATAACGGGACAAAGAAGCGATACGCTCGGATCTCATAGGATTTCTCTTATATGCCATAGCGGAAGAACCGATCTGTGTCTTTTCGAAAGGCTCTTCGATCTCCTTCAGGTGCTGGAGGAGTCTGATGTCGTTACTGAACTTATGAGCGCTCTGAGCGATCGAAGACAATGCATTCAAGACTCTTGCGTCAACCTT
>CADCPU010000020.1 GCA_902803365.1 Oscillospiraceae bacterium | reverse complement strand
CTTCCGCCATTCACGATGCATTTGCATACAGGTGGGAGAAGAACCATTCTTATGAGGGTGATGATTTCTATGTCTGCCTGGATGGCAGGTTCGTCGAATCGATCGAGCATGATGTTATAAGTTCTACTGAAGGGTACGCTTCTTCGATCGATGTCGTTTACGGTATGGAAAACGGTGTCAGCATCCAAAGGCAGAAGATAAGCGTCGGAGAATTGGTTCCGAACTACGATCGTGAATCAACGACAACGGATGTTTATCTTATGGTTCCTCTTCATTCGGAAGATGAATGCCTTGGGTATTATGTCAGCAAGAATAATATAGCCATAATCAAGGATTTCTATCTGAATTCTCTTACGAGGCATATAACGTCATGTCTTGTGAGGATGCGTCAGAATATCAGGCTCGAAAACCTGAACAAGCTCCTCGCTGATATCTCTGTAAGAGACGAGCTGACGGGACTTTATAATCGCATGGGTTACGAAAAGATCGCGATTCCTTATCTTGATGAATTGAGGCGCGCGAACAGGAACTCGGTCATAATGGTTGCCGACATCAACAGGATGAAAGTAATAAACGACAAGTTCGGACATCTTCAGGGTGATACGGCGATCAAGATAGTCGCGAGCGTGATCAAGTCGACGGTCCCGAAAGAATGGAAAGCAGTCAGGTACGGCGGCGATGAATATGTCATCATAGGTGAGTATGAAGCGTCCGAAGATATGGAAAAGATCAAGAAGGAGCTGATCGAGAAGGTCAAGCGTGTAGCGCAGGATCTTGATATGCCGTTCAAGCTCAGTATAAGCGTCGGATATGTCATCATAGATACCGATGATCATCTCGAAAACGAGGAATACTTCCGTATGGCTGACGAAGCGATGTACGAGATGAAACAGATCGCACATAATCAAGAAAATAATACTTGACGAATTTAAGAGAACAGTGTACTCTAATGAACGTTGGAGAACAGTGTTCTTTTATTTTGCCAAGGAGAAGCCGATATGCCGCGAGACAAATCACAAAGTCACAGCAGGATAGTTGAAGCCGCCAAGAAGGAATTTCTGGAATACGGCTTTGCTGATGCGTCCTTAAGAAGGATCGCGTCCGGTGCGGATATTCAGGTCAGCGGAATATATAAGCACTTTGCAAATAAGGAAGAGATGTTCGCTTCACTCGTCGATCCGGTAATCGAAGGTCTTATTCAGTGTATGAGAGGGATCGAGAACGATTACTTCGACGAACTTGAGACCATAGATCCGGATAAGGCATGGAGGGATCAGAATGAGCCGGTAAGGGCAATGTCTTATATCTACGATCATTTTGATGAGTTTAAGCTCATCATCTGCAAGTCGCAGGGTACGAGATATGAGCATTTTACTCATGAGCTCGCGAAGATCGAAGAAGAGGTTACCATGCGCTATATGGATGAACTTAAGAAAAAAGGATTTGCGATCAGAACGGTCGACGACAAGGAATTCCATCTTCTTGTTACCGCCAGTATCGAGGCGATCTTTCAGGCTGTGATACACGACTTTACAAAGGAGCAGGCCATGCACTACGCGCAGACTTTGGATCAGTTCTATCTGCCTGCCTGGAAGGCGCTGTTCGGAATATAAAAAGGGGAAACGGAAGTTTCCCTTTATAATTGCCTAAGGGTTAGCAAAGACTAACCCGATAAAAGGCAGCACAAAGAAGTAAATAAAAAAACGGAGGAGAAAAATATGAAGAAACGTGGATTGTTTTCCTGGGTACTTGAGTTCGCAGGAAGAAAACGTGCGTATTTCGGGGGGAGTGTGGTCCTGGCCATACTCGGTGTTGCGGCATCGTTTGTTCCTTATCTTCTTATCGCGAGGATAGTGGAACAGCTGTTGGCCGGAAACAGGGAATGGAGTGATTATCTGTTGCTCGTGGTCCTTATGGGACTTGCGTGGGTAGTGAGGATGACGCTTCACTCGTTTTCGACGGCGCTGTCGCATATCGCTACATTTACGGTATTGGGTACGATCAGAACGCAGCTTTGCGAGAAGCTGTCGAAGATCCCGCTCGGATCGGTGCTCGATGACAACAGCGGATCCTACAAGAACATTATCGTCGAGCGAGTCGACTCTATGGAGACGACACTTGCTCACATAATTCCGGAATTCACGGCCAATATCCTGTTGCCGATCGCTATGTTCGGATACCTGCTTTTTATTGACTGGCGGTTAGGACTGGCTAACCTTGTGGGTGCGCTGATCGGCCTCGTGTGCATGGGCATAATGTTCTATAAGAGCAGGGGCGGATACGAGCTGTCGATCGAGAAGACAAAGAAACTCAACGACACTGCTGTCGAGTACATTAACGGCATCGAGGTCATCAAGGCTTTCGGAAAGACCGGCAGTTCCTATGAGAAGTTTGTCGTAGCGGCGAGGGAAGGCGCGGATGTTTTCATCGACTGGATGAGAAGGTGCATCTGGCCTCAGTCGGGCACTATGTCATTCCTGCCCGCGACATTCCTGGGCGTGCTCCCGATCGGACTTTATCTCGTATATACGGGTTCTGTTACGCCGGTCGATTATATCACGAGCATCATCCTGTCGGCAGGACTTATCACGCCGCTGGTCGTTGCTTTCTCTTACACCGACGACCTTCTTAAGATGGGCACGATCTTCGGTGAGGTAACCGAGATATTGGAGCGCGACGATATGGTCAGACCGGAGGTTGCCAAGTTCATGCCGAAGAGTGCGGATATCGCGCTCAGGGATGTGAGGTTCACATATAAGGACAAGGAAGTCCTGCACGGTATCAACATGGATATCCGTCAGGGTGAGATCGCCGCTATCGTCGGTCCTTCGGGCTCCGGCAAGAGTACGATCGCAAGGCTCATCGATTCTCTCTGGGACGTCGATTCGGGCGCGATCACTTACGGCGGAGTGAATATCAAGGATCTGCCGCTTGATTACTATATGGGTCAGATCGCGTATGTCGCGCAGGATAACTACCTCTTCGATCTCACGGTCAAGGAGAATATCAGGCTCGGCCGCGCGGGCGCAACTGACGAGGAAGTTATCGAAGCAGCGAAGGCTACGGGCTGTCATGAATTCATCCTGGGGCTCGAAAACGGTTACGACACAGTTGTCGGCGGCGCAGGCGGACACCTGTCCGGCGGCGAGAGGCAGAGGATCTGCATCGCGAGAGCCATGCTCAAGAATGCGCCGGTCGTTATCCTCGACGAGGCGACGGCTTACACGGATCCTGAGAATGAAGCGCTCGTTCAGTCAAGTGTCGCAAGGCTCGTGCAGGGCAAGACGCTCATCGTCATCGCGCACCGTCTGTCGACCATCGTTGATGCGGACAAGATCTTCGTCATCAACAATGGCAACCTGGAGGCTTGCGGTACGCAGGAGGAACTCCTCAGGGATTGCGAATTGTACAGGAAGATGTGGGAGGCTCACAGCATGGCCAAGGATTTCGATGCCGATGTGATCTCACGTTCCGGATTGGAGGCTGCACATGCTTAAGATGATTAAGAAGTTCTTCGACTTTTGCAGTAAAGAAGACAGAAACAAGTTTTACAGATCGGTATTCCTCGGAGTACTCGAGGCGATGTTTACGGCTATGAAGATACCTGCGGCTTTTTTCGCGATCAGGGCGGTCATCGAAAACACCATCGACCTTCGCTCGGTCCTCACGGTCATCGGTCTGATGCTAGTCAGCACGCTCGGAAAGACCGTCATCAGCCGTTTCTCGTCGATGCTTCAGACAGAGGCGGGATACGATACCTGCGCGATGAAGAGGATCGAGATCGGCGAGCACCTGAGATACCTTCCTATGGGTTACTTTAACGATACGAGCCTCGGTCATATCACATCCGTTGCGACCAACACGCTCGAGCAGACTGGCGACATCGCGACAAGAGCGATCATGCTCGTCCTTCAGGGCAGTATCACGACTGCGGTCGTTGCACTTATGATGTTCGCGTTCGACTACAGGATCGGTCTTATCTCTCTGGCCGGAATCGCAGTCTTCCTCCTGATCAATACGTGGACTAACAGGAGCGTTGCAAGAGTCGCGGATGAGAAACTCTCTT
>CADCPU010000019.1 GCA_902803365.1 Oscillospiraceae bacterium | reverse complement strand
TGTTCTTTCAGAACCGTTCACTGTTTATGGTTGCGGGCATCATCATCCTTCTTTATGGTCTTATCGTTACTGTATTCAGAAGACCTATCAAAGAGTCCAATATGCGATTCATGGAGAAGAATGCATATGTTCAGTCATATATGAAGGAGACCATCGATGGCGTAGAGACTGTTAAGGCAGTTAACGGTGGTGAGCAGATCCGTAGCAACATGAGATCCAGATTCACTGCTTATATAGATTCGGCGGTTAAGAAGAGCCGCATTGTTCTTATGCAGGATACACTCATTACTGCGATCGAATCGATCGGTATTGCAGTTATCCTTTGGAAGGGATTCCTTATGGTTGCTTCCGGTGACCTCTCGCTTGGTGCACTGATCACATTCTATGCGCTTCTCGGATATTTGATCACACCTGTAAAGAATCTCATTGAACTTCAGCCGGTCATGCAGAGCGGCATAGTCGCTGCAGAGCGTCTTAAGGATATCCTTGATATGAAGATCGAGGATAAAAACGGAATCGATATGAGCGAATCAGGGAAGATCAACGATTGGGAAGTATCCAACGTCAGTTTTGGATATGGTATCAGAGATAATATACTCAAGAATGCATCGTTCTCATTTAAAAAGGGCGACAGGATCGCCCTGGTTGGTGAGAGCGGTAGCGGCAAGACTACATTGGCTAAGATGTTCACTGGATTCTACTCGCCTGATGAAGGTTGTATCAATGCAAATGGCACGGATATCCGAGAGTTCTCTCCGGAATCGCTTAGGCAATCTGTTGCATATGTAAGTAATGATTCAAGTTTGTTCTCAGGTACTATTATGGAGAATTTGAAACTTGGTAACCCTGATTGCTCAGATGAGGAGATCAAGCGAGCATGCAAGGCTGCACAGTTATCCGATATGATAACTGAATTGCCGGGAGCTGAGAACTTCATTATAGAAGAGGGCGGCATAAACCTCTCAAGCGGACAGAGGCAAAGGATCGCGATCGCGCGAGCTTTGTTAAGAAATCCTCAGCTTCTCATTCTTGATGAGGCTACAGCTAATCTCGATTCAAAGACCGAACATAATGTAATGAATGGTATCAGGGATTCTTATTCGGATATCACGATCATGATGATCTCTCACAGACTGTCGTCCATCAAGGACTTTAACAGGATAGTCGTTATGAGGGAAGGTGAAGTAGTAGGAAATGCTGCTCACTCCGAACTGGTGAGATCATGTGAGACATACCGCTGTTTGGTAAGCATTTAAGTAAAAAGCCTGTCAAGTTTGACAGGTTTTTTATTTGCATTGAAGCAAGAAATACAGACAACAAATAGGGCTGATCTTTGAAGTCAGCCCTATCTGTTGGTGTATTTATAAGGAGGTAGAAGAATGTCTTATGATTACGATACTCAGGTCGTCATCGGATCGATTTGCCAATGATCTTGAGGTTATCTCTTTGACCTTGATCTTAAGTGATACAGGAAGTGATAACACTTCCTTAAGTTCTGTATCCTTTGTGACCTTGTATATGCCGTCACTGCATAGAAGAAATTGATCTTCAGGTTCTATCCTTCCTCTGCATAGTGTCGGATAGCATGCACAACCATCACCGCCGAGATATCGTGTTATGGCGTCTCCGTTGCACTTTCCATTCAGTAGTGACAGGTAAGGATCGATTGCAACGATGTGATCCTTGGATATAAGAGTCAGATCATTATTTCTATATCGGTATATCCTTGTATCACCCAGATTAAATGATATGTATGATCTCTTATATATTGATATGCCGGCTATGGTGGAAGCCATATTACCGTCACTGGTTATCTTTTTATTCACCTTATGAAGATGGTAATCGATCTTTCTCGGAGATGAAGTCTTTTCTTCACATCCGATAAATGAATCCGAAGCCTTCTCGGCTGCTTTATCGCCACCCGGAATACTCCCGACTCCATCACATATGACCGCTGTCAGAGATTCTTCTTTACTGCCGCAGAAAAATCCGTTTTTTATTGTTTTATCTGCGACCATAACGCGGTCCTCATTCTTTTTCCTATTCACTCCCTTAGAAGTGAATGCGCAAAATTCGAACAACTAAATCCTTCCTTTCTTCTGAGATTTATAGTTCTTATCATAAGAATTTCGACAGGAGTTTATGGAAATTGAATGTCCTGACATTCCATTTCCGTAATCATATGAGCATTTTGGTAGGGTGTAGAAAAACAATTAGGAGGTGCACCATGAAAAAGAGCACAATACTTATTATCACAACTTTGGCAGTAGGATTCGTAGGTTTCCAATTTCTTATGTACGGAGATCTGAAAGCCAGACTTTCCAAGAAGTGCTATGACGTAAGCAGCATGAACGCAAATGGAATAGCTGATGAGATGATGTTCCTTGCAACTAATCCTCCCACAGAGAATGAAACATTGGAGGAATACAAGACCACATTCCATAATACACATTACATTTACTTCAATCACTTTTCTGAAGATCACTTCACCTTTGACTATCCGAATGTTGATAGCAAAACGGATCGTATTATGGATTTCCACTTCTATGGATATTCTACCAATCAGGATGAGGATAAGAACGTAACATTTTATTCCAGCCAACCGCACAAAGTCGGTACGGTAGATGCGTTTATCTACGATGAAGACAAAGCTTATGCAGTATTTGACGAGCTTTGCAGCAGGATCAAAATCGAAGGATACGGTGAGGAGGGTATCTGGTTTGAAGAAGAACCTCTATGTAAGACAATGTTCGTCAAGTGCGCTCCCGGAACTTTCCCGGATAACGACGCCTACATCGCAGTAGAGATCGTACACATCATATACGAATCGCTTGAACCGATGGAGAATGGTGAGCTACCACTCCTTGATAACCCATATTACATGATTGACCTTGCAGTGCTTCTCGAATAAAAGACAGCGGAGACATCACACGATGCCTCCGCTTTTTATATGCTTTTGTATATTAGCCTATTTCTGAATAGATCTTGTCGTGCAGTTCTCCTGTGACTGAACAGTTGTCACATATCTCTTTGGCTTTGCTCAAGGATTCCATTGAAGCTTCTGAATCTCCGGCTTTCTTTTGTACCATCGCCAATTCGTAGTAGATATTTGCAGTATCCGGATGGTTTTCTGCAAGAATGTTTTTCCTTACTTCGATGGCTTCCTCA
>CADCPU010000018.1 GCA_902803365.1 Oscillospiraceae bacterium | reverse complement strand
TATGCTCAACACCATAGTATATCGCATTCTCCAAAAGGGGCTGCACGATGAGCTTGATAGTCGCACAATTCTCTATATCCGGATCTATATCGATGTCCGCCGTGAATTTATTCTTATATCTCACCATCTGAATACTGAGATAATTCTTTGCATGAACTATCTCATCATGGATGGAGATTATATTGTTGCCCTTACTTAATGAGATCCTAAATAACTGCGCAAGAGCCGTTACCATGGATATCGCATCTTTGTATCTCTCCCCTTCTATCATCCATACAACGGAATCAAGCGTATTGTACAGGAAATGCGGATTGATCTGACTCTGAAGCGCATCCAGCTCACTCTTACGCTTGGCCTTCTGTTCCTTAACCATTTCATCGGTCAGTTTCCTCATCTGACGGACCATTGATTTGATGGTCCTTCCCAGATGCCATATCTCCTGAGAACCTCCGATAAAGATACTGTCCTCATTCATGATATCTTCATTGATGGCACCCTCCTCAAGATATGCAATGGATTCTTCGAGTTTTCTGATCGGATCGGTAACGACATATGAAATGACATAGTTGCCGAATATGATAAGGATAAGGACGATCAGTGCGACCATGAACAGATAATTTCGCATTCTGCCCATATCGAGTGCCAGTTCACTTACAGGAGTAACACTTACTATCTTCCAACCCGTATAGCCGACGGTCTTTATAACTACATCTCTTTCCTGTCCGTCAAACCTCTCGGAAAATGCTCCGTCTCTGTATCCGGCGTGAACAAGATTGTTCTCCTTTACCAGATTCGCATATATGGCCTTCTGCATGGGATGATAGATGATCTTACCATCCGAATCGCACAGGTAGACATAGCCTACACCACCATCATTGACCTTTTCAAACATCCTTTCAATTCCGCTGTAATTCATGTCAACGAGAAGTACACCGTTTTTTATGCTTCCAAAGTACGTAAGCTCCACATTTCGTGAAAGTGATACCACCCAGAAATATCTGTAATTACTGTTATCAAATATATTCTGTACATGAGGTGTGGAAAAATGGATGTTCTCGATCTCATCGTATGCCTTTATAAACCACTCCTGTTCGGTCAGATCCACTCCGGCTTTTCTGGATGAAATGGGAGAAGACGCAACGATCGCACCATCTTTTGTGACACATACGATACCTGTGAGATTATCCTTGTTCGCCTCATAAAGAAGGTTCATCTCCTTGTTGATCTTCTCGTATGTAAGATCTCTGTTCTTGATGACACTGTAATACATGGAGTCAGATATACCCATCATATTCCTGATATATGAGTTGAGGTTTAAGCTGACCTGATCCACGATCTGCTCATTCTCTTTGATGGTATTATTCCTGATCGTATTGATGGAATGAGAATAAAAAGCGATAGCCATAGACACGATACTGACTATGGAAATAACTGTATATGACAAAGAAATTGCCCATTGAAGACTGATCTTTTTAGTTTTGTCTGTATTTTGACGGCGATGTGCCAAAATGTTTTTTAAATACATAACTGAAATAGTTCGGTTCCTCATAGCCGACAAGTCCGGCGATAATATAGCTCTTCTCATCAGTCGTATCAAGAAGTCTCTGTGCTTCATTCATACGTACATTGGTAAGATAGGTAACAAAACTCATTCCCGTTTCTTTCTTAAAAACGGACGAAAAATAGGATGTCCCGACTCCAAGATATGCACAGATATCATCTACTGATAAAGCACTCTCATTATAGTGATCCGCGATATACTGCTTGGCATTCTCGGCAAGTTTCTTTGTAGTATCAAGTCTTCCCGTGCTTATCTTCTCTCTGATATCCTCTGCAAGACCAACCAGTCTGTCAGCGAATTCATCCATTGACGCAAATCCGTCCATCTCTTCATTCGTATTGACTCTTTCAAGCCCCGTCTGGCCTATGTTGATGTTGTGACCCCGCACGAGACGTAACAGTTCCACAATGAATTCCGCATAGAAAAAGTGCAGCTGATTCAGTCCGAAATCCGTCTTCTTGATCTTCTCGACGAAATCTCTTATCTCTTTTTCAAGACTCTCTTTTGTACCTACCTTGATCTGTCTGATGATATGTCGTATCTGCTTTTCGCTCACATAGTCTTCGATATGTGACACCGGATCGACATCATTAATACATATTGCCTGATTCTCCCCAACGAATATCCTGTGATGAAAAGCATCCTTGGCCTCCAAAAAGGAAGTATGAATGCTCTCAGCATTTCCGCAGACACGACCTATACCCGCGGTGATATTGGCACCAAGTGACCGATGCGTGATCCTACATATCCTGTCCATCTCATCCACAAAGATGCGGTACTGATCCGTGCTCTTAAGTCTGGCGAGTATACTGACCGTATCAAGGTATACAAAAGCTTCGACCGGCAGTATATCCTTAAACCTGTCCGTAACAATCTGCTTTAATGACACGGCCATCAGTTTTTTATCAAGCCTCTCCTCTTCATTCACTAAAGGAGTGATCCTGAATGCACCGACACAGTAAAAAGCAGATTCTATCTGAATATCAAAGTCTTTCTGATATCTCTCCAGATCAAGCTGCAGCTCCCTGCCTTCAAGAAGACCTATGATCAACTGCTCCTTCATCATGGGACGGCTGTCCTCATAATATCTGGAAAGCTGTTCCACATTTCGTCTCATCTGAATCTGAGCATCCAGTCTGTCCTTGATCCTGATGAATACTTTTCGCAGCTCATCAGCATCAACCGGCTTTAAGATATACTCTTCCGATTCAAGCTTAATGGCCTCCTTGGCATATTCGAAATCATCATAACCCGAAAAGATCACACTGCGAATATCAGGGAATCTCTCCTTGAGCTTTTTAAGCAGTGTGAGACCATCCATGAAGGGCATCTGTATATCGGTCATTATCACATCAGGCTCACAGTTCTCTGCTATCTCCAGAGCCTCTTCACCATTCTCTGCGGTAGCGACAACTCTAAATCCGATCTCTTCCCAATCGATCCTTTTTCTTATCGCCTCTCTCGCTTCTTCCTCGTCATCCACAAGGATCACCTTATATAGGTCCATATCATGCTCCCAATTGTATGATCACTATAATAACTGATTGTATCATCGCATGAATAATTAAACAACAGGGTTGCAGAAAACCGCAACCCTGCCATCAAAATCATATTTCTGTTCTGTATCAACTCTTCTTTCTCTTAGAAAGCACATCGAAAGTAACCGCGCCTAAAAGAACGGCTCCCTTAACGATCTTCTGTATATCCGTCGACCATCCGAATAATGACATACCGTTATTCAGAATACCCATGATAAAGGCTCCGACTACTGCTCCAACGATCGGTCCGGCACCACCCGCAACTGCTGCACCTCCGATGTAGCATGAAGCTATAGCATCCATC
>CADCPU010000017.1 GCA_902803365.1 Oscillospiraceae bacterium | reverse complement strand
TCTCAGCCTGCTCTGTATTTACCTGGAAGAATGCGCCCGCTTTGATCCTGAATCTCTTGCCGAGCAGGATCTCGTGAAAGTAGTCAACTCCCGTAAGCACCACGCGCTTGCCGCTTCTCTGCCTGCGCGATGCCTTATCTGAGCAAAGCTGAAGGACTACGCCAGTAAGTGTTCCTTCGCCAAGAGCTTCCTCTATTCTTGAACGGATGTCATTTGACTCCAGATAATTCTTGCTGTCGCGGATGATCAGTTCGTGACCTCTGGTATCTTCGCTTATGAGCTCGACCATGAATTCCTTGGTCCTTCTTGAACCGCGGAGGATAAGTCCCGTGAAAAGCGTTGTAGGATGGCTTCCGAAAACATTTTCGAACACGCGCCTTATGGCAGTAAATTCTTCATATTCCAGGAGACATTCGTCGAGGCACTCGACCCTGTCGCTGCTTCTGGCGCGAAGACCGAGGACAGGCCCGTCGACAGCGTATTGCATGTGATTTCTGTAGTGGACATTACACTCGGGCGTCACGATATCTTCGGTTATGCCGTTAAGTTCCTCTTCATCGAACCTTCCGATCCTTATGAGAGCTTCCCTGACCTTGTTTTGCTTGAATTCCGCCTGCAGCTCTTCGTTCATATGCATGAGCGAGCAGCCTCCGCATTCACCGAATCTCGGACAAGGCGGCGCGATCCTCTTATCGGAATCAGAGAGCCTTCTTACGACCTCGCCGTATGCTATCTTGGACTTTTCGCGAACGACATCGATCTCTGCTTCTTCTCCGGGCAGGACACCTTCAACGAACAAAGTCTTGCCGCTTCCAAGATCTGCTATTCCCTGCCCTTCTGAGCCCAAAGCACGCACTCTTACTGATTCCATAATACCTCCGATAAAACTGATATCTCATTCTATCACTTTGTGGCAATTTAGCGACAGTATATTAGCCGTGCCCGAAAAGTGGTAAAATAGGAAATTGATATTCTTATTAAGAGGTATATAAATGGATAACAGACAGAGAAGCACAAGGCCGGTGCCGCCGGAAAAGACGGCGATAGCGGCAGAGTTGCGCTCAACACTTAAGGGTAAGCCTACAAGATCCGGCTTTAACAGAAGTGCATTTCAGGAATTTACTTCCTTTGTCGGAGATCTTTTGAAAATAGTCCTTGTCGTAGTACTTTGTGTCGCATTCGTCTTTGGCGGATTCGGCGGAGGTATGCTCCTCGGATATATATCAACAGCCCAGCCGCTGGCTATCGCTGACTACATGACTCACAGAGACGACATTCAGACATCGTTCGTATACGACATAAACGGTAACGTTATCTCCAAGCTCGTCGGCACAGAGAACGTAGACAGGATCTACGTATCGATCACTGACGTTAAGGATACTTATATCGATGAAGCGATCACCTCCATTGAGGATGAGCGTTTTTACGAGCACAACGGTATCGATATCAAGCGTATCGGCAGTGCCGTGCTCTCTGCTCTCGCTAACGGCGGTACGGCCACATACGGTGGTTCCACGATCACGCAGCAGACAGTTAAGCTCATCTCAGGTCAGGATGAGCATTCTACCTCTCGTAAAGTTCAGGAGTGGTTCTCCGCTATGTCCCTTGAGCAGGATCTGTCCAAGGAAGCCATCATGGAGCTTTATATCAACCTCGCTCCTATGGGCAATAACTATGTCGGTATACAGGCAGCAGCCCAGAACTACTTCGGTAAGAATGCATCCGAGCTCGGCCTTGCCGAGTGCGCGTTCCTCGCAGGACTTCCTAAGAGCCCTTCGTACTACAATCCTCTCCGTGAATCCGGACGTCGTAACGCTTTAAGACGAATGAGGATCGTTCTTTCCAAGATGTATGAGCTCGAGAAGATCACAAAGGAAGAGTATGAGGAAGCTCTCAACACAGAACTCGTCTTCAAGAGCACGAACACCAATTCGGCTACAAAGATCAATTCCTATTTCTCCGAGTATGCCGTTCAGGAAGTTATAAATGACCTGAGCACGCAGAGGAATATCTCAATTAACCTTGCAACCACACTCGTCTATAACAGAGGCTACCACATCTATACGACTCTCGAACCTAATGTTCAGGCAGTACTCGATGAAGCTGTAATGAATCAGGAACTCTTCCAGTCTGATCCTTCCATCCTTAAGGATCTTCCTGAGAAGCCTCAGGCAGGCATCGTAGTCATAAATACGCAGACAGGCGCCATCGCAGGCATGCAGGGCGGCTACGGCGAGAAGATAATCAACCAGGGACTTAACAGGGCTACTCAGGCTCACAGATCTCCGGGATCTTCGATCAAGCCTCTGATCGACTATGCTCCTGCTCTCGATCAGCAGCTCATCGTACCTTCATCTCCTTTCTGCGACCAGGAATCCCATTTTGATCCGAATAACCCGGATCGAGTATGGCCTTTGAACTCCGACAGATCATATGCAGGAACAATGACCGTCAGGACAGCAGTCCAAAAGTCCAAGAATACGATCGCAGTCATGGTCTGGAGAGAAGTCGGTGGAGAACTGGCACTCAGATATCTTTATCAGATGGGAATAGACAGACTTGATGAGGGCGCTTACCCTGCTCAGGCCATCGGTGCCTTCACAGTCGGTATGACTCCGCTCGAGATGGCAGGCGCATATAATACTCTCGCTGCAGGCGGAAAATTCACGGAACCTTATGCTTATACACAGGTCCTCGATTCCAGCGGACAACAGGTCATGGGATCATCGCCTGATTCATATCAGGTATTTACTCCTGAGACGGCTTTCCTTATGACGAGCATGCTCCAGGACGTAAATCGTGCAGGCGGTACTGCAGCAAGTGTCGCGCAGCCTATCTATAACAATGCAGAGGAAGAGATCCCTGCAGCATGTAAGACAGGTACGACAGACGACAACCTCGATAAGTGGTTCTGCGGATATACACCATACTACACATGCGCCGTATGGTACGGATACGATAACAGACTTAAGCAGACTGTAATCCCTGAGGGCGACAGACGAAATGCCATCAAGATCTGGTTCTATATCATGACCAGGATACACGGTGATTGTCCGGGCACTGATTTTACAAAGCCTGATACGATAGAGATGATG
>CADCPU010000016.1 GCA_902803365.1 Oscillospiraceae bacterium | reverse complement strand
TGGAGAACCCAAGAAGGGGGTACGGCTTATGCTCAGGTACGAACAGTGGATGGAAGCAGTTGGCATTTTGCAGACTCAGATCGAAGAGTTCTTCAATCTGACGCAGTATCTTGATCAGGAGCAGGTCCTGATACCGGACCTGGTACCCACGGCGGAGACGCTTTATGCGCAGGAGCAGCTCGACCGCTTCTGTCACGAACTTGAGGAAGCCTATTATCAGGTCAAACGCCTTAATGCGGATGTTGAAGTGTCAGGCAAGCTCCGTCGCGGAGAAAACGGCCGCTTTTGGCTCGAAAACGAGGAGCTCGCGGCAGGCAGGAGCGTGGAACTCTATTACAAGGATGATTTCAGCCTGAATAATATCGAGTACTGGCACGCGGGACACATCGACCATAACGGAAACAAATACTATTTCACGGGTAACCGCACTCTTGAGCTTGAGGGCGTGCCTGCAAGGATCAAGAAACGCCTGTGATAAATCAGGGTTATCTCTAACGATAATTTGTCGGTATTTTTCAGAACTTCGTTCGGATGTTAGCATTGAACCATAGGAAACGAACGGAGGTTTGAAACACATGTCTGGAATTCATCAGTCCATTACGGAATTAGTCGGAAGAACGCCGCTTCTGCAGCTTAACGGTTATAACAGGGAAAACGGATTAGAGGCGGATATCATCGGAAAACTTGAGTACTTTAATCCTAATCAGAGCGTTAAGGATCGTATCGCTCTCGCGATGATCGAGGACGCTGAGAAGTCAGGCAAGCTTAAGCCGGGCTACACTGTTGTTGAGACGACAAGCGGTAATACGGGTATCGGACTTGCGGCCATCGCTGCGGCCAAGGGTTATCCTTTCCGTGTATATATACAGGATCAGGTGTCTGAAGAGCGATTCAAGGTAATCAAGGCTTTCGGTGGCAAGACGATCAAGCTTACGGAAGAGCCGTCTATCGCGAAGACTCTTCAGGAGACCAACGGCGACTTCGTTGCCGCTATCAAGTCCTTGAAGGAAGAAGTGCTCTCCAAGGAAGAGAATGTTGCTTTTGTCGACCAATGCTCGAATCCTGCAAATCCAGATATCCACAGAGCAACGACGGGTCCTGAGATCTGGGAAGATACGGAGGGCAAGGTTGATATCCTCGTTGCATGCGTAGGTACGGGCGGAACGATCTCCGGTACCGGCGGATATCTTAAGTCCAAGAATCCGAATGTTAAGGTCGTAGGCGTACAGCCGGGTCCGAACTCTCTGCCGAGCGACGAGAAGCCGCAGCCGGATGAGGAGATCACGGGCGTACATCCTTTTAGCGGTGTTCCTGATAATATCATCCCTGCAAACCTTGACAGAAATATCTATGACGAAGTCATTGCGGTAGAGGCTCTTGATGCTTATAAGGCTGCAAGACAGGTTGCCAAGAAGGACGGTATCCTTATCGGTACATCTTCGGGCGCAGCGCTGTTTGCTGCAACCGAACTTGCCAAGAGACCTGAAAACAAGGGCAAGAAGATCGTTGCGATCTTTCCTGATACGGGTCTTCGTTATCTTTCAACTAATCTCTTCGCTGAGTGACATAAGTGACATATATATGTTAAAAGCCGGCGGCAGTCTCAGGATTGCCGCTTTTTTTTATTTTCGCGAAAAAAGTTTGTGATACTATATACGCGGGAACAGGGAAATTGGAGAAAGTTTTGTATGGAACTTAAAAGGAGAGACGCGCGACTGTTTGAGGTTGACGCGGCTAAGTTCTTCGCGATCATATTCATGATCTGCGTTCATGTTTACGAGCGTTTCGGAAGCTTTGACTTCGATAGCGTTATTCCTGACACACCGTATCGCAACATAGTTGAATTCCTGGGCGGGCCTTTGGCAGCGCCTGTGTTCATGTTCTGTATGGGGATCGGCATGATCTACACGAGGCACAGTGAACCTGCGGACTTTATAAAACGCGGCATTAAGCTTCTTATCATGGGCTACGCGTTGAATTTCTTCCGCCAGACCGTGCCGATGTTTATCGCGATGGCACTTGATATCGATACGGGCTTCAGTCTGATTGGCGGCCTTCTGAACGTTGATATCCTGCCTTTTGCGGGAATGGCATTTATCACTATAGGCATAATGAAGAAGCTCAAGGTACCGACATTGGGGATGCTCGGTGTCGCAGTGATCTTCCAGGCTGCGGGCATCTGGGCGACGAAGCTCGATATCGAGTCGGTCGCGATCGCAACGCTTATCGGCCTGTTGCTGCCGGGTGGAGGCCATGTGGCATTCCCGATGACTTTGTGGCTCATCTATCCTGTGCTCGGAATGCTGTTTGGCGAAGTGCTCAAAAAGGCTGAAGACAGGGCTCCGATCTACAGGAGGCTCATGATCGCGTCCACGATCTTATTTGCCGCATTAAGCGTCGCACTCAAGTACAGCGGCTATGATCTCAGACTTATCTATACGCTCTATCACGGTTCTTACTATAACCAGACTATCCTGTCAGTCCTCTGGATCATCCCGCTTGTGATGATCGCACTGAGTGCGAATTTCTTCATCCTGGGCGGGCTCGAAGAAACCCTCGCGGGCAGGTTTATCAGGCACTGCAGCAGCAACCTGACGTGTATCTATGTTACCCAGTGGATCCTTATAGGCTACGGATTCGGTGTTACGATGCTCCTCGGTATCGAAAAGACCCAAGAGCCGTTCCCTCTGGTGCTCGGCGGGCTTGCGCTGATGGCAGTCTCGATACTGATAATGACGATCTACAAGAAGATTCAGGGGAAGATCCGCAGAATATATAAATGGACTGTAAATGATGATTGAAGATAACGTAACGCCTATTCAATTGATATATCAATATCTATATAATGCCTTTACAAGTTCTTTGACGGGACCTAAAGAAGCGTAGTGAAGTATAGTGTTGTGTAAATTACTTTGATAATCAAATTATTACCGCATATTTACCTAAATTGGCCGTATTCCTGAACTTGGAAAGAGTCTATTATTAGCTTAACCAAATAGAAAACGACATCTAAACTTGTCGTCTCCAAGTTCGAAAGGGGGCAAGGTTATGAATTATAAGATATACAATAACAACTCTGATGAATGGGTACTTCTGATCCACGGTCTTGGCGGAAGCATGAATACATGGAAATACCAGCTCAAGGATCTGCAGGCGTATAACGTTCTTGCAGTTGACCTCGAAGGCCACGGCGGTTCCGCTATCCAGAAGGGCAGACATCTCCTTACGAGATCTGCATCCGACATCAACGACATCCTCGAATATGAGCACATCGATAAGGTAAACGTTATCTCGCTTTCGCTCGGAACACTAGTAGCTTTGGAATTCGCTTATCAGTACAAAGAGAAGGTCAACTCCATAATCCTCGCAGGCTTCGTCCTCAACATGGGTATCGGATACAAGACGCTCCTGGCATTTGTTGAAGGCTTCAAGTACATAATCCCCAAGAAGTTCTTCTATCCGATGTTTGCCAACATCATGATGCCGCACAAGAACCACAAGAAGTCCAGGGATTTCTTCATCAGGGAATCCGTAAAGATGAAGTCCCAGGCTTTCAGGATGTGGCTCACGGAACTCTTCACGACACAGTTCAAGCTCGATGATTACATCCGCGTGATCAAGGAGAGCAACATGCCGGTATTCTTTATCACCGGCAACGAAGATTACTTCTTCGTCAACAGCGTAAAGAGAGCGCACAAGAAGCTCAGCGACGCATCCTTCTGCTTTATCGAGAAGTGTGGTCACGTCTGCAGCATCGAAAGGTACAACGAGTTCAATGCACAGATGATCAACTTCCTGAACGGTCTTAAGGGCCGCAAGCAGGCAGGTCTTACTATGCGATAAAGACCCGATACTGCGAGAGTAAACAAAAAGGCGGAAGTCTGATAATATAGTTGTCGGAGGAAGAACTATATGACAGAACAGACAGGATCAGAGGGAAGTCTGATCACTCTTATTGACGTTACCAAAAGGTACAACGGCAGAAGCATAATAGACGGCGTCTCGCATACTTTTAAAAAGGGTGAGTCGGTTGCTTTTTACGGACATAACGGCTGCGGCAAGAGTACGATGCTCAAGCTCTTGGGCGGGCTTATCTCACTTAGCGGCGGTAAGATCCAATACAGCAAGAAACTTAAGTTTTCATATGTGCCTGAGAAGTTCGCAGGCATGGAGATCG
>CADCPU010000015.1 GCA_902803365.1 Oscillospiraceae bacterium | reverse complement strand
GACGATATTCATCATGTGCGGTATGTCCGCTGCATTCTCGTCCGTATTCGGCGTTCCGCTCTCTGCTGTTATCTTTCCGATGGAAGTCGTAAGTGTTGGTGTCATGTACTATTCCGCGCTCGTTCCTTGTACTGTTGCGGCTCTCGTAGCTCATGAACTCGCGCTCTTCCTTGGCGTCAAGGTAACTCCATATTCGCTCCCCGAAGTTGGACCTACGAATGTTTACGGCGTATTCGTAACAGTCGTTTTGTCAGTACTCTGCGCTCTCATCAGTATCGTTTTTTGCCAGTCGATGCATTCGACTCAGCATTTCCTCGAAAAGAAGATCCCGAATAAATACATCCGTATCCTTCTGGGCAGTGCCGTTCTTATCGGTCTTACATTGATCTTCGGAACAGACTATAACGGTATCGGAGGCGAATCGATCGTTCGTGCGGTAGAGCAGGGACAGGCAGTACCTTGGGCATTCTTCCTCAAGATGCTCTTTACGGTCATTACATTGAGCGTCGGATTTAAGGGTGGTGAGATCGTGCCTTCATTCTTTATCGGTGCGACGTTCGGTGCTCTTATCGGAAATCTATTCGGATTCTGTCCTGAGCTTTGCGCTTCAATCGGTCTCATCGGTGTATTCTGCGGCGTTACAAACTGTCCTCTGGCATCTCTCATGATAGCCTGCGAACTGTTTACTTTCGAGCGCGCCGAATACTACCTCATCGTAGTCGGTATCACTTATCTCATATCGGGATATAAGAGCCTTTACAGCTCACAGAAGATCGTCTATTCAAAGACCGAACCGACATTCGTCAACAAGGAGACAGAGTGAGGCTCGTGTTATCCGAAGACCTCTGATTGTGATTTGACGTTTGTATAGCCCATGCTCTTCAGATAAGTGATCATATCATTCTTCCTGAGTGGATCGCTGCAGTCTACTGTAATGAGCTGAGTTTTATCACTGTAGTTGGGTATATTAGAGGATGATATCTCCTGTAATACCATGAGTTGATTGCCATAACCGGTATCGCTTTGGGAAAAATATACGTATATGGGAGCCGTTTCTTCCTCTTGGCCGACTGTTTTGATCTTATACTGAGCACTTTGCTCGGGTGCATTCTTTTGGCTCTCTCTATAGTAGATTATGACCATGGCGAAAACGATTACGAAAAAGACTACAGCCACCTTTAAAATGCGGTTAAGCCGTATGTATTCATCCTCGACCTCGCGGTACGACTGTTCTCTGATGTCTCCGATCGGACTTCTGTGTCTTCTCATATCGTTAGTGCCCCCTGTGATTCATTAATTATACTACAGTGCAGGGAGGTTATTTCCGTGTTTTCCGCAAAAAGAAAGAAACTCCTAATAAATTAGGAGTTCCTTAGGGCAAATTATTATGTGAGGCATTTACATATTAATTGTCGTATGGATTCTTAGTAACGATCGAACCGTCTTCGTTGTAGTTAAGTTCCATGAACTTGACGCATCTCTTGCTACTGATACCGCCGGAGAGGGAAGAGTCGTGGTAGAAGAGGTACCACTTGTCACCGATCTCGACGATCGAATGGTGGGTAGTCCAGCCGATTACAGGCTCGAGGATCTTACCGCCGTATGTGAATGGGCCCATAGGGCTGTCACTTGTTGCATAACAAATGTAGCATGTCGTACCTGTGGAGTAGGAGAGGTAATACTTACCGTTGTACTTGTGCATCCAAGGACCTTCAAAGTATCTTCTCTTCGTATCGGAAGCCTTCAAAGGCTCGCCGTTCTCGTCAAGGATAACGATCTGCTTAGGAGCGCTCTTGAACTGGAGCATGTCGTCCGTAAGCTCTGCTACGTATGGTCCCAAAGCTGCTTCGTCACCCTGAGGGCCGTCAGCACCCGGAATCATGTCAGGATCGCCGGCTACAAAGGAACCTGTCTGCCACTTCTCGAGCTGACCGCCCCAAAGACCGCCGAAAGCCATATATGCACGTCCGTCGTCATCTACCATAACGCAAGGATCGATACTGAAGGAACCCTTGATAGGCTCAGCCTCAGGAATGAACTTGCCTGCAGGTGTGTCGCATGTAGCAACACCGATCCTGAAGATGCCTTCCTTGTCACGTGCAGGGAAATAGAGGTAATACTTGCCGTTCTTGTAAGCACAGTCAGGTGCCCACATCTGCTTGCTGACCCACGGTACATCCTTCATGTGAAGAGCTTCGCCGCAGTCAACGCACTCGGAATCAACTGTATCCATCTTAAGGATGTGGTAATCCTCCATTGTGTACTGGTCGCCGTTGTCATTGTCTGTAGCAGGAACATCGAGATCGTGTGAAGGATACACATAGATCTTGCCCTCGAAAACATGAGCAGAAGGATCAGCCGTATAAATGTGTCTTACCAATGGTTGGTTCTGTGCACTCATAAGTACTCCTCGTTAATTGCTTTTTCGTTTATGTGTACACTTTATATTTTTGTTCGAAAATGTGCAATATCAAAAAATGAATTAAGCAAGATGTGTAAAAAAGTTAGCAAAAAACGTTCGTTTCGCGCTCGTTTCGGGCAGATATGTTGCTATTTTTACATAAATATACTTGATTTTTGACAAGCGGATTTTTCCCGTTTCTGAACGAAACGTTTTGTGCTCATGTCAGAAATCGCACATTTTGATGCACGCTTTTCGGAACATAGATATTGATAGCATAAGGACATCATAAAAACGGAGGGGATATTTATGCTGACCATAGACAATATAAAGATGTGTAAAGTAGTGACACGCGGTCGTGACAGATACAACATAAGATGCGTGATCAAGCAGTTCGGCGACAAGATATATACATATATGAGGGGCAGGGAAGCGATCTTCTACGGAAAATATAACGAGAAATGCCTGCTCCTGAGCGGGAATGCGGTCAAGACAGTGGAAGAAGCAGTCGAAGCCTTTGATGCGGAGATCAACGCGGCACTCTCATATAGAAAGATAGGTGAAGCATTTTACATAAAAAGCGATAAGGCCGGAAGATACGATGCACTCATAAGAGAAGCAGATGATATCCTTCTTAAGGGGGCAAGCCTGCCGGAAGTACTTAAGAAGATCCCCGAGCACTACATTCCGGGTGCTGCATCGCTTGATTCCTCGGAACTTTATCTCTATGCCGTAGAGAGCGGTGACAGGTTTTTGAAGTGCGAGCTTGAGGTGATGTTCGGAAACATCTCCGCGGAGGATCTTCAGTATCTGACAGAGACTACAGGCGAAGTCTGGATCCCGAGGCTCGGTGATGCTTACGACAAAGCATATATCGTTGATTCTGAGACCATTGATCACGATGCGCTGCGAAGGTCCGGGTTTAAGGTGATCCATAAGCCGTACTTTGCCATGAGCGGATATACGCATGCCGCATATTCCGTCAATCCGCATACCAAGCGTGTGCTCGACGCGGTTCCTCATGATTCGGAGTTGATGAGCTATGAGGATTTTTTGAAACTGTTTGAGCGGTAAGAACAAAAAAAGGGATGCTCGTAAGAGACATCCCTAATTTATTTCAATTGAAGTTGAATAGATCGAAGTAAATTACTTCATGCACTCCTCAACAGCAACAGCAACTGCAACGGAAGCACCAACCATAGGGTTGTTACCCATACCGAGGAAGCCCATCATCTCAACGTGAGCAGGAACGGAAGAAGAACCTGCGAACTGAGCGTCAGAGTGCATACGGCCCATTGTATCTGTCATACCG
>CADCPU010000014.1 GCA_902803365.1 Oscillospiraceae bacterium | reverse complement strand
CTTGATCATATATTCTCTGAGTATAACGATCTTCGCATAGTGCTTTGGGTATTGGAGGTAAATCTTAAGGCACGTACTTTTTATGAGTAATGCGGATTTGAATTGACTGACAAGGTCCGTCTGATAGATCGAGGCGGTGAGTTTAAACAGTTGATGTATGTGAGAGACAGGGAGGAAGACTAATGGGACTGGCGGTTGCTTTACTAATAATATTCGGGATGATAGCTTTGGTTATACTGGCAATGCTCATAACAGGAATCATCTTTGTAATTGTCGGATCAAGAAGGAAGAAACAGGGTAAGAAGGGGACTATCGCCAAGGTCGGTATTGGGCTTTTGGTCGTCCCGCTTTTGCTTCTGCTCACCGGCGGAGGAGTTGCTATATGGCGTCAGATCAAGGTAAAGTGTGTAGCTGATGAATGGAGATATTTCAGTCTTAATGCAGGCGAAGGTACCGCTCCCAGGGATATGCTCAGATCCTTGCTTGGGTATATCGAAGATGATGACAGAGAGACTTTCTGTAGAGAGTTTACACAGGAACTAAGAGAAGATAAGCACTTCGATGATACGGTGGATGATTTTTTCGATGACCTGGACGATCTTGATGTGGAACTGGATGCGGACGATTTCCTGGCTGATTTGGGCGATTCCGTATTCTTTGATTACGATCATTCCAATGGCAAATACAGATATGACAGAGGGTATGTCTATACTGCAGAGATCGACGGGGAGAATTACTATATCTATGAGAGGATATGTACCAGAAACGATCAGCACAGGGATGAGATCGGTCTTGAACAACTCATCATTTGTACCGAGGATAAGGTTGAAGAGCTGTATGAGATGATCGAAGACAGAGATGACGATATCTATCTTGCTGTTCTGTAAGATAACGGATACGGAGGATTACATGAATAATATTTTAATTAGAGAAGCTGTTCCGGATGACGCTGAGAAAATGATCTCATATCTGAATCAAGTAGGTGGAGAATCAGATAATCTATTGCATGGAGCAAATGATTTTAATGTTCCGATCGAAGGCGTAAAGCGCAAGCTGGCTATGAGTAATGACTCTGATAACAGCATTGTCTTGATAGCGCTCGAAAATGAACAGATCATTGCGAGAGCAGAGTTAGCGGGATATTATCCGGCAAGGATCCATCATAGGGCCCAATTCTCGATATCAGTAAGAAAGGATTACTGGAATCAGGGAATAGGAACAGAAATGATTAAACATATCGTTGAGCAGGCCCAAAAGATGAAGATCAGGGTTATTGAATTGGAAGTGATCTCTGATAATGAAAGAGGGATTCATCTGTACCACAAAATGGGATTTACAGATATTGGAACATACAAAGATTACTTCAATGTAAATGAGACGTATAAAGATGCTGTTGTAATGCAGAAGATAATATAGGAGAATAGAGGATGCCTTTTGAAGACATCCTCTTAATGCAGATAGGTTATTTACTTATTTCTTCATGACCGGGATCCAGATCGCACTTCTATAGTCAGCTGCTGTCGGATCGCCGTCAGCGTACCACTCGACATTTGCATTGCCCGAGATCTCGTAGTCGGGATTACCCGGAAGCCATTCTTTGAAGATCTTGGTGTTGACTGATTGCAACGCTCCGGGGCATGGACCTGTGATGTTGAATACAGCCCAGTCACAGTCTGAGAGTTCATAAAGTACCATTCCTTCAGGAACATTGCCGCCATTATATCTTCCTGCGATAAGATATCTGAACTTTGTGCCGCCGATGTCATCGATGCAGATGCCGAACTCACCGATATTGTTGTCGCGTATTGTATTCTCGTAATCATCTGTCGGCTCGTTTCCTGCGTAGACATTTGAGAACTTCTCTGTTATCTCAGTCCAGAACTTTGGGATCTCAGTATATGAAGTCTCGCTGTCAAAGATCTTCTGAAATCCGATGACCTTAAAGTTTTCCATTTTTGTGATTTTGTAATCCATTTTGTCTCCTCCTTGAATAGTCAGATTGATCTTTAAGGGAAGGAATGCATTGAACGGAGCGCCGGCGCGGACCTGTGAAGGTGTCACTCCGTGAAATCGTGAGAATGCCTTTGTAAAGCTTTCGGGCGTCTCATAGCAGTAACTGTAAGCGATATCGATCACCGGATCTTCCGTGCTTCTCAGATCGATCGCGGCCTGATACAATCTGCGGTTCCTGATATACTCGCCGACGTTATAACCCGTCATGAGTGAGAAGCCGCGCTGCAGAAAGATCGGAGAGATATAAACCTTAGCGGCGACATCCTGTACACTGATGTCTTCTTTCAGGTTGTCCTCGATAAAGCTTATTGCTGTTCTTATACCCGTAAGCCATTCCATTGAGGCGTTCCTCCTTCCTTTATGATGTCAGTATAACTTCAGGAAACAGACATCGCTTGTCATTTCCGATCCGTTTTTGTCCGACTCGGAAAGACGTGCTTTTATCTTATTGTATAACACCATCGCTTATAATGATAATAATGTACTAAGATGTTATAATTCAGGTGTTGGCAGAACGATAGATATATAGGTAAACAGATTATGAGTGTTTTCGATGAAGTAAATAAATGGGAGAAAGAGGAAGGTGCACAGATCTTTTCTTCGATCCTTAATGTGAGTGATCCGGTGATCCTGGATTATGGTTGCGGTGCCGGTAATTATTCTTTTGCGGCGGCGTATGCATTTGACCATAAGTGCAAAGTGTATGCTGTTGATACCAATAAGCAGTGCCTGGATTACGTTAGTGGAAAATCAAAGGACGAGAATATCGGTTGTATAACAACGGTTGAGGGAAGAGAAGATTACCGTCATGATTTTGACAGTAACTTCTTTGATCTTGTTATCTATTCGGATATCTTTCACGGAGAAGAGAAGATATATAACGGACTTCATCGTTTTGTGATGCTAGGAGAAGCGCAAAGAACACTTAAAGAATGCGGTATTCTTGCCGTTCTGCCTTTCCATCTGTCGAATTTCAGGAATAAAGATAAAAAGAAATGCAAATATACCTATAAAAAACTTATAGATGAAATATGCGAATATGGGTTTAAATACATAGAGAAGGATCTTGAGGGAATCCATTTTGAGAAAGTGTACAGCCCGTATTATCAGCAAAAGGGCAGTGTGACTTTTGACAGTCTCGAACGCGGAAAGATACTTGTGTTTGAGAAATAAGCGGAGGATATTATGAACAAGTCCGTTCTTGAGGATGAAGGAATGCATGTATTTGAATGGTGGGGCGGTGAGTATCGTCCATTGGAGGAGCT
>CADCPU010000013.1 GCA_902803365.1 Oscillospiraceae bacterium | reverse complement strand
TCAGAGATCTTATGCTTCGCAACGACGGATGTTATCAGATCTTTTCTTCGTATGCTTTGATGGGCTTTTACGGGAAAGAAGAATACTTCGGTGCGGATAATGAAGTCGATATCTCAAAAGCTGCTTCCGTTGCAGGATCTCATGATATCCCGTTATACTGTGAGCTATGTTCTTATGATATCGTGGATATGGCAATAAGATATGAAGTTGAAGAAACACTGGGTAAGGGGAGTGTTATCTCTTCGGATCAGATGAAGAGCATTCTTGACTATGCATATGAATTCGGTGTGCCTACCGATTATCAGAAGAGCCTGTTTGCTTCGGAAAAATCACTGGAGTCAGATGCCTTTCTTCTTGTACAGTTGAACATGAATAATATCTATTCGTATTCATATATTAAAGATATCGTAGGAGATAAGATCAACTATGTAGGTTTTCCTTCTTATGAAGGTTCTGCGCATGTTATCGATCCTCATGGAAGCTTGGGTATATCATCGTCTTGTAAGGAGAAGGATGCAGCCTGGGAGTTTATATCGTTAACGCTTGATGAATATGTGCAAAGGAATATCGCGATAGGAGGAGGCTTGCCTGTAAATGCACGGATCCTGGACGAGTATAATCAGTGTGCTGCAGATCATGATGCTATAAAAGAGCATCCGGAATATTCGTTTATGAAAGCATATGACGAGGTATCGGTCAGTGACATAGAAGGGTTTACGGCTATGATCGATTCTGCGGATACGGTGGCTACTATTGATTGGGGAATATTTAACATCATCTTTGATGAGATAAACTCCAAATATCTCCAAAGCAGGAGTAATGATATGATCGCTGATTCTTTGACCGATCGATATCGACTCTATATTGAAGAAAACTACAAATAAAAGAAACTCGCCTCCTTGGTCCGAAGACCTTGGAGGCGAATCTCTTGTTTGAAGGTGAAATAATGTAGATTATCTTAAGTTAAGCTGTTGCGGATAAGACCGAGGAAGAGAGGATGCGGCTTATCAGGGCGGCTCTTGAATTCCGGATGGAATTGAACGCCTACGAAGAACTTGTTCTCCTTGATCTCGATCGTCTCGACGAGTGAATCGTCAGGACTTGTTCCGCTGATTATAGATTCCATCTCGGATCTGTAATCGTTATTGAATTCATAGCGATGACGGTGTCTCTCGCTGATAACAGGGGATTTGTAACATTGTTCCATTACGGTTCCCGGTAAGATCTTGCACGGATAGCTTCCGAGTCTGAGCGTACCGCCCTTGGCGATCGCGTCACTCTGGCCCGGCATGTAGTCTATGACGAGGTGCTCGGAATTCTCGTTGAATTCACGTGAGTGAGCATCCTTATATCCGAGGACATTACGTGCATATTCGATAACTGCGATCTGCATTCCGAGGCAGATGCCGAGGTAAGGGACGTTGTTCTCGCGCGCATACTTTGCTGCGAGGATCATGCCTTCGATACCGCGGTCACCGAAGCCGCCCGGGACTAAGATGCCGTCTGCTTCGCTGAGGACTGAAGCGTAATTGTCTTCGGTCAAGGTCTCGGAATCGATCCAGAGGATGTTTACGTTGCAGGAATTCTCGTAGCCTGCGTGATGGAGAGCCTCGATAACGGACAGATATGCGTCATGAAGCTGCGTGTATTTACCGACGAGTGCGATGTTGCACTTCTTGCTGCAGTTCCTGATCTTGTCGCACATTGCACGCCAGGAGTCGAGGTTGCAGGGAGGAACGTCGAGCTTGAGCTTTCTGCAGACAACATCTGAGAAGTGTGAATCCTCGAGCATGAGAGGAGCTTCGTAGAGGTTGCTGACAGTCGTGTTTTCGATAACACAGTCAGGGCAGACGTT
This sequence comes from Oscillospiraceae bacterium, assembly GCA_902803365.1. Next base: position 6,711 of record CADCPU010000013.1, on the reverse strand, counting down.
ACAGAAGAGAGAGATCTTCTTGAAGATCGATTCGTCTTCGATAGGTTCGTCAGTACGAAGGATAATGATGTCAGGGGAGATGCCCATGCCCTGAAGCTCCTTGACGGAATGCTGTGCAGGCTTGGACTTGTGCTCGCCTGAAGCGCGCAGGTAAGGGACGAGGACTACATGGATGTATAGTGAGTTCTCGGGACCTACTTCGCGACCGACCTGACGGATCGCTTCGAGGAACGGTTGGCTCTCGATATCACCGATCGTACCGCCGATCTCCGTTATAACTATATCTGCATTGGACTCAAAACCTACTTTGTAGATGAAGTCCTTGATCTCGTTTGTGATGTGCGGGATAGTCTGGACAGTTGAACCCAAGTATTCGCCGCGTCTTTCCTTGGCGATCACGGATGAATAGACCTTACCTGTCGTGAGATTTGAATACTTGTTCAGATCCTCATCGATGAATCTCTCGTAGTGACCGAGGTCAAGGTCAGTCTCTGCACCGTCTTCGGTTACATAGACTTCGCCGTGCTGGTAAGGGCTCATCGTGCCCGGGTCAACGTTAATATACGGATCGAGCTTTTGAGATGCTACCTTGAGACCTCTTGTCTTAAGGAGACGACCTAAGGACGCAGCCGTTATTCCTTTACCTAATCCTGATACTACACCGCCTGTTACGAAAATATACTTTGTCATAAATACCGCCTCACTTTCTTATTACTTACCGCTGTCACCGTAGTTCTTGAGCACACGTGCCGAAGGATCGTTAACGTTACAGCCTTCCCAGGACTTGTTAGGCATCCAGAAGTCAATGACCATATCGGACATGTCAGGATAATACTTCTCGAAGATCTCACGATAGAGCAATGATTCCTTAGTGAACGGAGTTGCGTGATCGTACTTCTTGATCTTCTCTTCGTACTCTGAATCAGAGTAGAAGTTGTTAGCATATTCCTTTAAGTGATCTACCATTGAGTGACCGACTGCATCGGAGAACGCAGCTTTCTCACGGAAGAGGATATCGTGAGGGAGGTAGTCTCCTTCAAATGCATGACGGAGGAGGTACTTACCCTTGTTATATGTGTTGATCTTAAGCTTTGGATCGATGGACATTACGTAGGATACGAAGTCCAGATCGCCGAACGGAACGCGTGCCTCAAGAGAGTTAGCCGAGATGCATCTGTCTGCACGGAGAACGTCGTACATATGTATCTCGGAGATCCTCTTTACGGCCTCTTCCTGGAATGCTTCAGGAGAAGGTGCGAAGTCCGTATATTTATATCCGAAGAGCTCGTCTGAGATCTCGCCTGTGAGGAGTACCTTTACATCTGAGATCTCGTGGATCTTCTTGCAGAGGAGGTACATACCCATGGAAGCTCTTATCGTCGTGATGTCATATGTTCCGAGAACGTGGATAACTTCCTCGAGGGAACTTATAACATCTTCTTTTGTGATTATTACTTCAGTGTGATCGCTGCCGATGTAGTCTGCAACTTCCTTAGCATACTTAAGGTCGATCGCGTCAGTGTTCATGCCGATCGCGAAAGTCTTGATAGGGTGAGAAGACTGACGTGCTGCAACTGCACATACGAGAGAGGAATCAAGACCGCCGCTCAGGAGATAGCCTACCTTGGAGTCGGATACGAGTCTCTTCTCGATTCCTGCAACCAGTTTCTCTTTTATGTTTGCGCATACTGTCTCGATATCATCGCTTACGACTTTGTCGACTGCCGTTATATCGCGGTAGCATACGAACTTGCCGTTCTTGTAGTAATGTCCCGGAGGGAAGGGGAGTACCTTCTTGCAGTAAGGAACGATGTTCTTTGCTTCGCTCGCGAAAACATAATAACCGTCCTTGTCGATTCCGTAGTAGAGAGGTCTGATACCGATCGGATCTCTTGCTGCGACAAGATCGCCCGTCTTTGTGTCGTACATGATAAGTGCGAACTCTGCATCGAGCTTTGCGAACATATCAACACCGTATTTATCATAAAGAGGGAGGAGTACTTCGCAGTCTGAATCGCTCTGGAAATCGTAACTGCCCTTGAGCTCGTCCCTGAATCTTTCAAATCCGTAGATCTCACCGTTACATACGAGGTATGAATCCTTATATGCAAAAGGTTGCATGCCTTCCGGTGTCAGGCCCATGATGGCGAGCCTGTGAAATCCCATTATTCCCTGACCGAGAGGCTGGATCCTTGACTGGTCCGGACCTCTGGATATCGTGGCGGAAAAACCCGTCTTAAAATCCTCTTCCGTGATGAGAGGACTCATGTAACACATTATTGAACACATATCTGTATTTCTCCTTCAAACATTTTTCAAACAAAGAATAATACCTTAGGGAGCCCTGAATGATCAGGACTCCCCAGAAGCGGTATTTTATTCAACATCCTGCAGAGCGGCGTGTCCTACTTCGCCGGTGCGGACCTTGACGACATTTTGTATGTTGCTTACGAAGATCTTACCGTCACCGATGTGACCTGTGTAAAGCGTCTTCTTAGCTACATCGATTACTTGCTGTACAGGTACAGCTGATACAACGATCGAGATCTGTATCTTAGGGAGGAGAGATGCTTCTACCGGAACACCTCTGTAGAATTCCTGTCTGCCCTTCTGAGCGCCGCAACCCATTACATGAGTTACTGTCATACCGGTGATGCCGATATCCATGAGAGCGTTCTTGAGCTTGTCGAGTCTTGCTTCTTTACAAACGATGTCGATCTTTGTGAAGATGTGACCTTCTGCATCTGCCTTGACATCGAAAGCAGGTACTGTCTTAACTTCTACTGCCTCTGCTTCAGGCACGTCGCCTGTAACTACTACAGGAGCATCAGCGCCTTCAATGATAGCCTGAGGAGCAAACTTGAATCCTGCGTAAGCTGTTGTAAGACCGTGCTCGGAGATATCCATACCTTCGATCTCGTCTTCTCTGGAAGCACGAAGACCAACTGTCTTCTTGATGATTACGAATGTTGCACCCATGAGGACTGCTGTCCAAACGATGATAGCGCCGATACCGAGGACCTGTGTGCCGAGTACCTTCATTGCTGCACCCATGTCTGTGCCATGGATCAAAGCGTAGACAGGACCGTCAACACCGAGGGAAGATGTGTTTGTTGCAAGGGCACCTGCGAGGATAGTACCGAGGATACCGTTTGCCATATGTACACCGACTGCACCAACAGGATCGTCAACGTGGAACTTGAGGTCGAGCTTCTCGATCACGATGATTACTGCAAGACCGGAGATGATACCTTCAACGATTGCACCTGCTGCATCGATACAGTGGCAACCTGCCGTTACACAAACGAGACCTGCGAGGGAAGCGTTGATACACATTGATACATCAGGCTTACCGTTCTTGACCCATGTGTAGATGAGAGCCGTAACTGTTGCGATAGCCGGAGCGATAGTTGTTGTAAGGAAGATAGCTGCGAGCTGTTCGCCGCTTGTTGCTGCGGCACCGTTGAAGCCGTACCAGCCGAACCAGAGGATGAAACAACCGAGAGCACCCAAAGGAATGTTGTGACCCTGGATAGCGTTAACCTTGATGATCTTGCCGGACTTGTCTTTTACGTACTTACCGATACGAGGTCCGAGAACGATGGCACCGATAAGAGCGGATACACCACCGACTGTGTGGATAGCTGCGGAACCTGCGAAATCGATGAAGCCCATCTTTGCGAGCCAGCCGTTAGGGTTCCATACCCAGCCTGCCTCAACAGGATATACAACAAGTGAGAGGATAGCTGAGTAGATACAATAAGAACTGAACTTGATCCTCTCTGCAACTGCACCGGATACAATAGTAGCAGCGGTAGCGCAGAAGACGAGGTTGAATACGAAGCTTGAAGCGTTCGTTGACATGAAGCCTGAGAAATCAGTGAAGATCTGGAGGTTAGGTACTCCTACGAATCCGCAGATCATATCTTCACTCATCATGAGACCGAAGCCTAAGAAGATGAAGCAGACTGTACCGATACAGAAGTCCATGAGGTTCTTCATCAGGATGTTACCTGCGTTTTTATAGCGACAGAAACCTGTCTCGAGCATCGCGAAGCCGGCCTGCATAAAGAATACCAGAGCGGCACCTATCAAAAACCATATACCGAATATGGTGTCGTTAATAAAACTTAATACGTCTTCCATAATAAATCAGATCCTTTCTTAACGAACACCGAAGAGGAGTTCGCCGTATGATGGGTATGGCCAATACTTAGCCGCGCAGATCGACTCTGCCTTATCTACGTATGCACGGAGATCCTGCATAGCTACAAAGACTGAATCTCTGTAAGCGTAAGACTGTTCTGAGATATCCGTGATCTCGTGTACTGAAACAACTGCATTCTCGAGCATATTGATCTTCTCGGAGATTGTCTGCTGGAGCTTAACGAGTTTGACGATAAGGTCTTTCTCGAATGTAGCCTCGATGCCTGATGCACTCTTAACTGCAATAGCCGTATCGGACAATTCCTTGATGTATGTTGTGATGGCAGGGATGATATCCTTCTTAGCCATATCGATCATTGTCAAAGCCTCGATATTGATCGTCTTTGAATAGTTCTCGAGGAGGATGTCATGTCTTGACTGCATCTCAGCAAGGCTGAATACACCAAACTTGAGGAAGAGATCCTGGTTCTTCTGATCGAGGAACATATCCATTGCTTCAGGTGTGCTTCTGAGGTTCAGGAGACCTCTGACATCAACGGCTTCCTTGATCCAGTTATCGTCGTAACCGTTGCCGTTGAAGATGATCCTCTTGTGAGCTGTGATCGTCTCCTTGATGAGCTTAGCGAGCTCTGCCTGGAAGTCCTTCTGCTTAACCTTTTCGAGCTTGTCTGCAAAATCACAGAGAGCATCTGCAACTGCAGTGTTGAGCATGATGTTTGCACAAGCGATTGAGTTAGCTGAACCGAGCATTCTGAACTCGAACTTATTACCTGTGAATGCGAAAGGTGATGTTCTGTTTCTGTCTGTGGAATCCTTAGGGAACTTAGGAAGAACATCAACACCGATCTCCATCTGAACTCTCTTCTTACCCTTGTAGGAGTGACCTGTTACGATGGAATCGATGATCTCGTTGAGCTCATCACCAAGGAACATTGAAACTACTGCAGGAGGTGCCTCGTTTGCTCCGAGTCTGTGATCGTTACCTGCTGTTGCAACAGAGATCCTCAAGAGATCCTGGTGAACATCTACTGCCTTGATAACAGCTGCAAGGAAGAGGAGGAACTGAGCGTTCTCTGCAGGAGTATCGCCCGGTTCAAGGAGGTTAACGCCTGTGCTCGTTGAGATGGACCAGTTATTGTGCTTACCGGATCCGTTTACGCCTGCGAAAGGCTTCTCATGCAAGAGACATACGAGACCGTGCTTCTTTGCAACCTTCTGCATTATTTCCATCATTAACTGGTTATGATCGGTTGCGATATTTGTTGTTGTGAAGATAGGTGCGAGCTCATGCTGTGCAGGAGCAACTTCGTTGTGCTTTGTCTTAGCGAGGACACCGAGCTTCCAAAGTTCTTCGTCGAGTTCCTTCATGTAAGCGGAAACCCTGGGCTTGATAGCTCCGAAGTAGTGATCCTCAAGTTCCTGACCCTTAGGTGGCTTAGCACCGAAAAGTGTTCTGCCCGTGTAGATGAGGTCTTTTCTCTGATTGTAAAGCTCTACCGGGATGAGGAAGTATTCCTGCTCAGGACCTACTGTAGTTCTTACTGTAAGATGCTCGTCCTTGTTACCGAAGAGTCTCAAGATCCTTACTGCCTGCTTACTGATAACTTCCATCGAGCGGAGGAGAGGAGTTTTCTTATCGAGTGCCTCGCCGCTGTAGGAGCAGAAAGCTGTTGGTATACATAATGTATTATCTTTAATAAAAGCGAAGCTTGTAGGATCCCATGCCGTATAGCCTCTAGCCTCGAATGTAGCTCTCAGTCCGCCTGACGGGAAGGAAGATGCATCAGGCTCGCCCTGTACCAATTCCTTACCTGAGAATTCCATGATCACGCTGCCGTCTGATGTAGGGCAGATGAAACTGTCGTGCTTTTCCGCCGTGATACCTGTCAAAGGCTGGAACCAGTGAGTGAAGTGTGTAGCGCCTTTTTCTACTGCCCAATCCTTCATTGCATTAGCAACTACATTAGCGATCTCTATATTAAGCGGAAGACCCTCTTCGATCGTCTTCTTCATTGCCTTGTAAGTTTCCTTAGGAAGTCTTGCCTTCATAACCTGTTCGTTAAAGACCATTGTTCCAAAGATCTCGGGTACGTTTGTCATTGTTCTTACCTCCGGTTGAATAAAATAGTGAAAGGCGCCTGTGGCAAGGAGGATCATCCGTGCCGCAAGCGCCTTTGCTCTGCTTATGGCGGTATACTATCGCTAACTGACGATGATGTCAACACATTTTGCATAATTATTTTCGCAATCTTGCAGAATGTATGAAATACGTTGAGATTTTTGAACGTTTTTTTGCATATGATGAATTTCGCGCAATATGGAATTGCAAAATTGTGTTCATAAGTGTAGATTAAACCCATCCGAATTAGGAAGGGGTAACTGCATGAGCGCTACAGGTATAGATAAGATATTGATCCTGTCTCATGACAGGTCCAAGAATAAGGCTGTTGAGAGCCTGATCGTACAAGGTCTTAAACATCCTCATGCCATAGTCGAGGCTTTATTCGACGATAACGGTATGAGGGAAGTAAGAAAAGGTGATTA
>CADCPU010000012.1 GCA_902803365.1 Oscillospiraceae bacterium | reverse complement strand
TGTATCGTCAAGTTATCTGCAGAACAGTTTTCAGATGATCACGGGTTACACTATCGGTGAATATATCAGGAGCAGAAGGCTCTATCTGGCGGCCATGGAGCTGATCGAAAAAGACGTGAAGATAATCGATCTGGCTTCTAAGTACGGATATGAGACGCAGGAAAGCTTCACAAAGGCTTTCAGCCGTTTTCACAATGCCACGCCAAATGAGATCAAAAAGAAGAACAAGCCCGCCAAGGCCTTCCTTCCGCTCAAGCTGACTTTCTCGGTCAAGGGTGCTGACACCGTGGATGTTGAGATCGAGAAGATGCCGGCGTTTAGGTTGCTGGGCGCAGCGGATGTCTTTAAGAATGATACGTGCTTTAATGAGATCCCGGGCTTTGTCTATGACTTTATCAATCAACACGGTGAGGAACTGAATGCGAATATATTCTACGGTGTAAGCGTGGGAGATTGCGACAACATCCTTAATGCTGACGGCAAGCCTTGGTCTAAAGAATATGAAGGTATTTCATTCGATGAGAAATTCCTGTTTTTGACAGGAGTCAAATATGAAGGCGGAGAGGTTCCTGAAGGATTGACAATGATCGAGATCCCGGAGACCATATGGGCCAAGTTCAAGTGCAAGGATAATTCGACTGAAGCAACACAGGAGATGCGCCGTTATATATTCAGAGAGTGGATCTTCGAAGTTGATGAATACGATCTTCTCGATGAATATAATGTTGAACGTTACGGCGTCCCGAACGACAACGGGGACGGCCTTCATAACGAGATATGGATACCGATAAGGAGATCATAATGAAAAAACTGCTTTGTGTTGTACTGTGTTTCACGCTAATTTCCTCGCTTTGCGCCTGCTCGAAAACAGATGCTGACCAAAGCGAGCCTTCGAAGCAGCCTGAGGATATTTACTCAGGGCTTATCCACGACGAAGAGAATAATATGTGGTATACGGATGACGAGAAGTATACAAAGCTTGTCAACATAATGAAACAGGATGTGACAGCATCTCCTGACCTCAAGGGATCCTATATACTTGCTACGGATGACAAGATCATATTTATCGGCGGGATCAATGCCACTGATATAAACGGGAACAAAGTCGATGCCTATACAACTTATGAGATAGGATCCATTACCAAGATGATCACTGCTACTGCCGTTCTTCAACTCTGCGAAAAGGGCGATATCTCGCTTGATGACAAACTCGGAAAGTTTTTCCCTGAATTCACTAACGGCAAGGACATTACGATCTCGCAGCTCCTTCATATGGAATCAGGACTCAGAAGAGATTTTGTTACCGATGATACATTCCTGACGGATACGGGTGACAGGGATTATGAAGAGTGGAAGAGATATTATTATGACGGTTTTTCCGATGAGGAACTTCTCGGTATGCTCTTTGATGATGAACTTGAATCTGTACCCGGAACAAAATTCTTATACAGCAATACGGGTTATACGCTCCTCGCGATGATAATAGAGCAGATAACGGGGCAAAGCTTCGGTGAATATGTAAAGGCCAACATCTTTGATGTTTGCGGAATGGAACATTCAAGTTCGATGCAGACAGGAGATGTCATCAGTATTCCCGAGCCTGTCAAAGGTCAAAACGACGTTGAAGACATGCCGATAGAGATCGATACGCTTTATCTGCAACTTGCGAGGACCTTAAGAGGATGCGGAGATATGCACTCCTGCGTCGCTGATATGCTCATGTTTGACAGAGCGCTTATAGGCGGCCAATTGATAGATCAGAAGTCGCTTAACGAGATGTTTGATAATAAACATAAGTACTGTTGCGGTTGGATCAAGTTCAACAGCATTTATGATGCCTGGTATCATGGCGGCGAATCATATTTCTACTTGGGATACAACATGTATATTGATTCGAATGAGTATGGAAAGCTCTATCTGATCCAGCTCCATCCGACCGTCGCAGGCGATGAGTATTCACAAGAACTAATGAATGATATAGCGGCTGAATGCGGCTGGTAAAATTTGAATCTGCTGCAAATCTTATGTATAATAATACCGAGAATTATTCTACATAGGAGGAGCTGTTTATGCCTAACAT
>CADCPU010000011.1 GCA_902803365.1 Oscillospiraceae bacterium | reverse complement strand
GTTACGCCTTCGATGTCTTCAACGAATCTGAAGAAAGAAGTCTCCTTGTCGCCGTTTGTCTCGATACAGACATCAGATGTGAAGTTGACTGCACCGATAACACCCGAGAGAGCCGTACCTACGAGGTTTACAACGAGAACGAGCGCGAGGGCCGTTGTGATCAATACGGAGCATGCAACCGTGCTCTTCTTTGTATAGAGCTCAGTAGCAGCGAGCTTTGCGATCGGCTTTTCGAGCTTATCGAAGAGCTTGTAGATGAGCTTGCCTGCGAACACCTGGAAGTGCGGATAGAGCAGAGAGAGCGCGAACACGAACAGACCGAGCTGAACAAAACACAGATAGAAATTGGCAGGTACGAAGAAGATCACGATACCGAGGATCGCGCAGATGATGCCTGCGATCGTGCCGCTCTTGCTGAACTTATACTCCGTATCCTTGTTGGCAAAGATGAGATCTCTGATAGGTGTATTTGCTGCCTTGATGATCTCCTTGAGAGGGCAGAGGCAAACGACTGCCACGGATGCGATCATAACGAGCAGATAGAAGAAGCCGTTCATCGAACCGAAGTCGTCCGACTCACCGATAACGACATTGAGCATAGGATCGCGGATCGCATTATAGAGAAGGCATGCAAGACCCGAGCCCACGACACCGTAGAAGATGTTCTCGAGAAGGAGGATCACCATCGTGGTTCCTGCGGATACACCGACGCTTCGAAGCGTACCTACGACGGACATCCTCTCTGCGATGATCCTCTCGGATACAGAGATAGCAACGAAGATTACCATGAGGACGCAGATAGCAAAGAGCGTGAACATGAGCTTTGTTATGATGTTACAGATGAATTCAGTCTGAACATCGCCGTATACGGAATTGACCGTTGCGTTAGGATAGTTATCCTTTACGTAGTTTACCGTATCAAGGACATGGTCCTTGTCCTTAACGTCAACGACGATATCGTCGCATCTTACTTCGGATACGAGCTTTGAGTATCCTTCTATGTTCAGGCATACGCCGTACTTACCGAATATGGTCTTCTCGAGATCAGGGATCTCAATGATCTTAAAGTCGTGATAATCACCGAGCTCGTCATAGAGCTTGATCGTGTCGCCGACCTTGTAACCGAATCGCTCTGCGAGGAATTCGGAAACTACTGCCTCATCGGCATTTGGTGTCTTCTCGAAGGTTACGATCTCCATATCGCGGCCTGCATCAAGATCAAGACCCGTGATATATATCGTTTCCTTATGAACGAATGTGTACTGGTCCTTAAGATCGTCGAAGTAATTGTTCTCAGTCGAATAGAGCTTAAGGGTATTCTCGCTCATGATCTTCTCGTCGTTGAAGATCGTCTCTTCGATATCTGTACCGTTGATATCCATCTCGGCCTTACCGAGGAAGCTTCCCATAAAACCGCCGATCATGGAATCGAGAGCACCTGACATATCTAGGCTCAGGAGAGCGACGAATGCACAGCTGAACAGGCAGAAAACCATGAGGAGCATCCTGAACGGCTTTTTGAATATATTCTTGAGTGTATGTTTAAAGATTATCCTCATTTTGTCCTTACCTCCATCTTCCGATACGCTTGTCAGGGCTGATGTACATACCGTCACCTTCCTTGACGTCGTATACTTCATAGAATTCGTCAATGGTCGCAAGGATAGCATTTGTTCTTATGATGCCCGGGCTGTGGACGTCGTCATCGATCTGATCGATAACATCGTCTTCTGTCTGGAGCAGGCACCAGAGCGTTCCGTAGCTCTCGAAAACCTTCTTGAGCTGATCTTCGGAATCGCATGCGTTAACAACGGCTTCAACACCGCCCAAGTCAGCATAGTTCTCGCCGAGAGTCTGCCGGCCGTCTACGTGATAGATGCCGTATACGGTGAAGTTATCCTCAAAGTAGGAGATCGCTTCTTCGTTCCTCTTCTCAAGAGCCTCAAGATCCTTCTCGGAGATCCAAGTAGGATCATAAACGCCGTTTACGTTATATGTAATGTTATTGGAATCGAAAGCATGTCCGATCTCGTGACCCAAGACTACGCCGAGGCCGCCGAGATTAGTGTAATAATCCTTATCGGAATCGAACCACGGATCAGTCATGATAGCTACGCAGATCGTGACCTTGTTGTCGTTCGTGTAGCAGGCATTCATCGTCTGCATAGGCATTACCTGCTTATTCCTGTCACGCTTGCTTCCGAGGAGCGCGATATTCTCGTTCTGATCCTTGACCGTGCAGTTGCATGTCGTCTCAAAGCGATCCGCACCGAAGACGTCATTTCTTGAAGGATCGTTCTTGATCTCCTCCCTGACAGAACCCGGAGTGATGAATTGGATACCTTCGAGCTTCTCGATAAGGGATTTTCTCGTCTCTTCGCTGAGCCAGTCAGCACCGCCGATGAGATCCCTGTAGCTGTCCATAAGGTCAGCGAGCATCCTCTGAAGGATCTCTTCATCCTTATCGTCGTAGCAATACTTGACGAGAACATCGCTCACCTCAAACTTAAAGTCCTGCTTAAGGTAATCGTATGCCCTGTCATCGAGAGGCTGGGCGTCATTTGGAACATAAGGGCGCAGGAGCGGGTTATCATCAACGATGAAGGAACCGAAGCCTGTCAGGAAATCGCAGATGAGCCATGCCTTGAAGCTCTCGATGTTCTCGTCAGTCAGATAGCTGTCGATCGCGACAAGCTGATCGATATTGAGCGTATTCCATGTACCATAAGGATTCTCCTTGATACCTGCGATCTTCTCGAATTCATCTGTGGTGTGATTTGTGAAGAGCTTATCAAGCTCTTCCTTTTTTAATACTTCAACATATATGTAAGGATTATCCGCATTTTGGATCTCAAAATCCGTATGTCTTGAGACATCGATGAGGATACGCATCAGGTCCTTGGCTGTTGCCTCGGCATCGTCGTAAGACTTGCCGGATACCTGGAGAGCCGTAATGATGCCCTTTTCATAATCGAGACCCTTGTTCGGATCCTTGCTGAGTTCCTCAAGATCCGCACCGCAAATGGTCGGATTGGCGCTGAACATAACCGAGTATTTCTCAGGATCCCAAACATCCTGATCGACTCCCATATAGAGGAATCCGCGTGCGCCGTACTTAGGGTAAAGTTTTGACATCAATTCAAAAAGACCGCTTACGTCCTTTACAGCCGTGATATCAGCGAGTACCCCGTTTATCTCGTCTGCCGCTGCCTTCTTGGCACTGTCGTTGTTTTCGAAATCGACAAAATCATCGTATGCGCGCTTGAGGACCTGCTCGCAGGATCCCTCCTCATACTTCTTGTCGCTCTTGACGATGTCGAGAACTACTTCCTTGAGATCTTCATCCACCGTATTCTCGGTGAGTGGACCTGCGGATATGTGACCCGGTTCGATCTCCAAGGATTTGAGCGTATCAAGGTTCATGTAGCCGTAGAAATCATCCTGGGCCCTGATGTCCTTGATGTCTGCTCTGTTGTAAGTTTCCGTTGTTGTCTCATCAGTATCCTCGGTTGATGAGCATGCGGACGCAAACAACATGACTGCTATCAAAGCCGCCGCTGTAATTTTCTTACATTTCATATACAATCCTTACCTTTCATGTATTTCGGAAAGCATTATATAGCAATGGTTATGAGTAGGGTACTAAGAAATGTTTAAGATATTTCTAAGTTTTCATCCGGGTATTGACAACTATATCGGGTGCCGATATAATCAAATCATCAAGTATATCGGAAGCCGATATAACAACGGCCGATATAACGGCAGACGATAATACCTGAGCAAGAGAAAACATTTTAAGACTTTTACATTTCGGAGGATAAGAAAATGAAAAAAATCGCAATGGTATTATTGGCACTCATCATGATCGCAGCAGTCGCACTTCTCTTTACAGATTACATGAGATTCGGTATGTTTATCATAGCCTTTGGCTCATTGTCATTCTCGATCTCGAGGATAATGATCATGACAAAGAAGAACAAGGAGATCAACTGATGCCACAACAAGCCCTGACGGAAGCCGTATATTATATACTTCTTTCATTACTTAAGCCGATGCACGGTTACGGAATAATCCAGAACGCGGATCAGCTTTCCAACGGGCGAGTAAAGCTTGCGGCGGGTACGCTCTACGGAGCGCTGAACACGCTGACGGACAAGGGATGGATCGATGCTCTGCCGGAGAACCCGGAGAGCCGCAAGAAGGAATACGTTATCACCTCTCTCGGAAGAAAGGTACTCGAGGAAGAAGTATCACGATTGGAAGAATTGGCAGGCAACGGCAGAAAGATCTTGGAGGAGAATAAGTAAGATGCGCAGCAAGTTTCACAAGTTATTTTGGATCTGGCAACTCGACAAAGAAGAGTCCTGGATCAACGACATGGCTGCACACGGTTATGCTCTCGTACATGCAGGTCGATTCTGCAATTATGAATTCGACGAAGTGGAACCCGGCAAGTACATCTATAAGTCTCTCTTCTTAAAGGGATCCGGCGACAGTACCAAGAACAGGGAATACTACCGTTTTCTTGACGAGATGGGCATAGAGACGGTCTCGACTTTCTGGTATCCGGGCAACTGCGTAGTATACTTAAGAGCACTCAGAGAAGATTACCCGAACGGTATCGAACTCTACTCTGACATCGATTCCAGGATCAACTACGAGAGCACCCTCAGATGGTATCTTCTCGGAATCGGGATTTACGCGGCGCTCACCGCAGTCTATAACATGGTTGTTGCTTTTCTGCCGCACAATTCGTTTACACCGGTCAATATCATCTGCTCTGTAGTAATGGCAGTGCTCGCGGTATATTTGTTCATCAACTTCGCAAAGAAGAGCAACAAGATAAGGGAACTTCGCAAAGAACGCGAAATACACGAATAACTATTTTCACAACAACTAAAAGGTATATAAAAGTCGACCGAAAAAGCGGTCGTGGAGGTTAATATGGAAAAAATCAAAGGTCAGGAGAAACTCCATCCTTGGATGGGCTTCGTCCTATTCGGAATCGTAATGTGCTCATTCTTACTCTTCGGAGTATGGATGCAGCAGAACCTGGGCATCCCGGGACTCATTCTCACCGAGGTAATGTTCCTCGGTATCGCGATCATTTACTGCCTTATAACGCATGTTGATCTGCGCGAGGTGTTCCACTTCAAAAAGATCAAGGTCAGAGACTTCTTCGGAAGCATGTTCATGCTCGCAGGCGGCTTTTTACTGAGCATCATCAGCGTCGGCCTCGTAGGTTCCCTGCTCCCTTCTTCCATGACTGAAGCTGCGGAACTGTCGGATTTCCTCTACGGAAGCATGGGCTACATCCCTACGATCCTTATCGTAGCCGTCCTCCCTGCCATCTGCGAAGAAGCGATCCACAGAGGCGCGATCATCGCCAACTTCCGCTCGCTCAAGAGAGACTGGGTCATCGTCCTTATCATGGGTCTCTTATTCGGTATATTCCACCTCTCTATCCTGAGATTCCTCGCTACGGCGATCCTCGGCGCATGCCTGTCTTATGTAGTAGTAAAGAAGAACAACCTTCTCCTTTCAATGATCATGCACTTCACGAACAACCTCGTATCTGCCACCATGGGATACTTAACGAGCGGCACCGATGCGACAGCATCACTTGCTACGACCGACATGACACAGGTACTCGGTGCTTATCTCGTCATAGGCTTCGCAGCTCCTATCCTTCTCACGATCGGCATGCTCCTTATCGATCCTAAGTCTCACAGAAAGATCAGATTCCTCTACGCAGGGATCCTCTCAGGCGCAATGCTCATCGCCGGCATCGCCATCAATGTCGCAAATATGAGTGCCCCGATCGTTAGCAGCACCGGCACATACATGTTCGCTTCCGAAAATGAAGAGATGCTCGGTGAGACATTCAACGTTGAAGAAGGAAAGACATACAGCATCGTTGCAGTAGTCACCGGAGGCGATGGCGACTACTACCTGAGGATCGAAGGACCTGACGGCAAGGACGTATTGCCAAAGACCGAGTACTCCGGCTCGATCGCCAAGACGATCAGCGCCCAGGTCGAACTTAAGGAAGGTACGTATACTACGTATCTTTCGGGCAGCAGCGGATCAAGCGACAAGATGCCGACCTTCCAGTTGGTCATCAGGTGACGCGAGATCCCCGAAGGGATTTTCCCTTGACTTTTCGATACTAAACCCATATATTCTTAATGCGTATGGAGACGTATCGAAGTGGTCATAACGGGGCTGACTCGAAATCAGTTGTACCTTTTTGAGGTACCGTGGGTTCGAATCCCACCGTCTCCGCCAGATATCAAGGGGATGTCTCAAAAGTGATTTAATTCACTTGGGGACATCCCCTTGTTTTTGCTTATTTTCAGCTGTTAATAGCCATATCTTCGTCCCAGTATTTTTTCTTTCTGCTGAGCATATACATTATGTCATCGTCGCTGAACAGTCTGAAGTGGTTCAGGTCAACGCCGACATTGAATCCGAAAGGCTTCCAAAGCCCGCCGTACCTGTGCGTGTGGCCGAATAGAGTCTGGCAGTCTTTAGCGTGGTCAGTAGGCTTATGTGTAAGGAAGAACTTTTCGCCATTTATATCAACGTAGTCATTCAGCTTTACGTCATCGAATTTGCATGAAGGATCAGTCAGGCAGTATTCGCGGAATTTTTCAAAAGAACCGTCAAAGCAATCGTCTATGGCACGCTGTTCATTGTTTCCGATAATGAGGATGATATGTGCATTTATTTGCTTTGATACGGCAAGACCACTCCTAAAATCCCTTTCTACCTTAGGACCGCAGTTACAGAAATCACCGATGACATATATGGTGTCATCTGAAGATGCCTGTTCATTCCAAATCCTTACCTGCGCTTTTGTATACTCATTAATGTCCTTGAACGGACGGTTATCACGGATCAGGACTTCTTTTGAATCTGAACCGAAATGAGTATCTGCAGTATAGAAATTGCTCATTGCATGT
>CADCPU010000010.1 GCA_902803365.1 Oscillospiraceae bacterium | reverse complement strand
CTTACGACTATCTTGATCTCGACCTCATAGATCTCCGAACCGCTGTAGTTATCCCAGCGGACCTTGACCAGGCGGTTCTCACGCTCCTTGTCCTTCTGGGACCTGTTGGCGTACTTGTGAAGATTTATGATGTTCGCGCAATTCGTCCTGTGTATGCCTACGCCGCCGTTTTGTGTAACGTAACCGATGATCTCATCGCCCGGAACAGGGTGGCAGCAGTTGGACAGGTGTACTGAGACGTTTTCGAGACCTTCGACGGTGACGCCGACGCTCGTCTTCGTCTTTGTTTCAGAGATACGCTTTGTGACAGGCTTCGTGCTTCCTGCAGGCTGCGTAAGGCTCTTCGGAAGTCCCTGGAGGGAATTCTTGCCGATATCCTCAACGAGCTCGGACGGCGTATAGAGTACCTGACCTGCGGAATTGATCCTGTAACCCAATGCCTGACGCTCTTCTTCAGAGAGAGTCTTGATGTACTCGTCACGGAGCTTACCGAAGATCTTGCCCGCCGTAAGGACGCCGTAGCCGATCGCCGCATATACGTCATCCAAGTTCGAATAGCTGTACTTGCGGAAGATGCCCTCAAGCGACTTATGGAGCAGGAGCTGAGCAGGCGTAAATCCGTTCCTCTGGATCTCTCGCTCCAGGAGTTCCTTACCGCTCTCGATATTCTCAGCTCTTGATTCTTTCTTAAACCAGGCATTGATCTTGCCTCTCGCGGATGCAGTCTTAACCATCTTCGCCCAGTCACGTGAAGGACCCTTGATCTTATCGGATGACAGGATCTCGACCTGATCGCCGTTCTTAAGCTCATAGGACAAAGGCACGATCCTGCCGTTGACCTTCGCGCCGTGCATATGGTTACCGATGCCGCTGTGGATATTGTACGCAAGATCGATAGGACAAGACCCCTTCGGAAGGTTGATGACATCGCCCTTAGGCGTAAATACGTAAACGGTATCCGGTGTAAGATTGCTCTTCAGGACTTCCATGAACTCCGTAGGGTCCCTCGAGTCCTTCTGGCTGTCGAGGATCTGCCTGATCCAGTTCATCTTGCTGTCGATCTGGTCAAATCTCGATACTTCGGAATTACCTGCTTCCTTGTAGTGCCAATGCGCAGCGATACCGTACTCGGCTGTCCTGTGCATCGCATATGTCCTGATCTGAACTTCAAAAGGAACACCGCCCTTGCCGAGTACCGTCGTATGGATCGACTGATACATATTAGGCTTAGGCATCGCGATATAGTCCTTGAACCTGCCCGGGATGTGCTGATACATCTCGTGTACGATACCGAGGACCGTATAGCAGTCCGTCAGCGTATCGACGATGATACGGCACGCGAAAAGGTCGTAGATCTGCTCGAGCGTCTTGTTCTGCTCCTTCATCTTGTTATAGATGCTGTAGAAGTGCTTCGGACGTCCCTCGATCTCAACGTGCTTGATGCCGTATTCCGCAACCTTCGCACTGATCTCCTTAACAACGTCTGCCATGAAGGCCTCACGCTCGGATCTTTTGGATGAGATCATACCTACGAGCTCGTAGTAAGCATCCTTATCGAGATATCGAAGACACAGGTCCTCGAGCTCCCACTTGATCTTGTTGATACCGAGACGGTGCGCGAGAGGCGCGTAGATATCGAGTGTCTCTCTTGCCTTCTCGATCTGCTTTTCAGGCTTCTGATGCTTCATCGTACGCATATTGTGGAGACGGTCCGCGAGCTTTATGAGCACGACTCGGATATCCTTTGCCATGGCAACGAACATCTTTCTGACGTTTTCAGCCTGCATGTCTTCCTTGGTCGTGTACGGGATCTTACCTAACTTGGTAACGCCGTCTACAAGGAGCGCCACACTGTCTCCGAAGAGCTCTTCGATAAGCTCCGTGGTGACCGGAGTATCCTCTACCGTGTCGTGGAGGAACGCAGCCTCGATAGTCTCCGCGTCGACTTCAAGTTCAACGAGGATCTGCGCCGTCGCGATAGGATGCACGATATATCTCTCACCGTTCATCCTTCTCTGGTTACGATGCGCCTTATAAGCGAAAATGAACGCCTCGCGGATCATAGTCTTATCCTTCTCGAGGAGTTCATCACTCTCATATGCCTTGCCCGCATAGATCTCAAAGGCCTTAAAGACCTCATCGAAGAGTTCCCAGATATAATCCGGGATCTCAGGGACAGTATCAAAATCTCTCAAATACGCGAACTCTTCCTCAACGGAAAGTTCAGCATCGCCGATATCTTTTTTCTCTATGTCACTCATTGCCGTATAACCTCTTATATGTCGGTGTATCGTGCAGGTTGGCTTTCTCCTTTACGGGTATGAGATTAAGGCACACCCTGCTCGGAGAAAACTTGCCGAGCTTGATAAGTTTTGCTTCCTGAAATATCTCCAGTGCGCGCATTACGCAGAAAGGAGACAGTTCCGTCTTCGTCTTTATGTTAATGACCCTCGCCAAAAGATCGATGTCCACAATGGCGACACCCTTGCCGAGCATATCGCGCAATACCTTGTAGATATTACCGAAATCCTCGCTCGTAGGTATAAGATCCTTATCCTTAAAACCCTTGCTGAGCTTAACGATCTGATCCGGAGCAAGTCCGCTCACATAGAGCTTCTCAGATGTCTCAGGCTGTCTCCAGATAACGGAGTCAGGCATCACCGGTCTTATGTCGCTCAGGTGAAGGCTCAGTGTATCGTTGCCCCAAAGGTTAAAGATATTCATCGTATAAGCGATATCGACGTAGTCACCTACCTTAAGGAACGAAGCGCACTCGCCCATTCCGAATCCGACTGCGGATATCGCATTTCTCATCTCCGGATCATTCTTCCTGTCATAGAGTTCGAGCCTTAAGTGAGCTCCGTCACTCATGAACTGGATGCTCGACAGGAATAATCCTCTTGTCGCGAAAACAGGCTTGCCGTTGCCGAGACCGAACGGTGCGAGCTGTCTGATCTCATCATGAGTAGCCATCGTGATGGCGCTTGCAGGGATCTCACAGTCGATATCAAGCTCGTCCTTGAACTCCTCAGAGTCGTCGATCTTCTCCGAATACTCCTCGAGCGCTCTCATGAACTTACCGAGATCGCTCTTCTTGACTACGAGTCCCGCAGCCTTCTTGTGGCCTCCGAAGTTTACCGTATATTCTGAGATCGCAAGTATCGCGTTATATATATCGAACTCACCGTAAGATCTGGATGAACCCTTAACGTTAAGGGAATCAAGTCCGTCATCGGTAAAGACGATCGCGCTCCTTCTGAAATGCTGGGAGAGCTTGCCCGCGACGATTCCGAGAACGCCCTGATGCCAATTCTTGCCGTATGCGACTATAGGCCCCTTGGTATTAGTCAGGAGCCATTCCTCCGGACGGGTCGGATCTTCGATCTGAGCTTTTGCTTCTTCAAAGACTCTGGCCTCGATCGCCTTGCGCTCGTCATTTTGCTCCGTAAGAGCCTGAGCAGCCTTCTTTGCCACCTTCGGGTCATCGCTCAAAAAGAGCTTTAATGCATCGGATGAATCATAAAGCCTTCCTGCCGCATTGATCCTCGGAACGAATACGAATGAGATATAGGACTCATCAGGGTCTTTATCCGTATCAAGGAGCATGTCATTCATCGTCCTGATACCGACATTCGTCGGATTCTTCATGCTCTGGAATGCTTTTTTGACGAGTGTTCTGTTCTCACCTACGATCGGAACGAGATCTGCTATGGTCGCGATGCCTGCAAGCTCGATCACCTGCTTCCATACGCTCGGGAAGACCTTGTATCTGCCGTCTCTGCCCAAAGCCTCAACGACCTTCATAGCTACGCCGGCACCGCAAAGATCGATACAGGGATAAGTATTGTCGTGTCTCTTGGCGCATATTACCGCATCAGCAGGCGGAAGCTCATCAGGAACATTATGGTGATCCGTTACGATAACGGACACGTTGCGTTCCTTAAGCTTTGTTACCGTATCCATATTGGAGATACCGCAGTCTACCGTGATCAGGAGATCCGGCTTCTTGTCGAGTACTTCGTCGATGATGTAATCCGTAAGGCCGTAACCGTGTGCCGCACGCTGCGGTACGATATAATCCACATCGCAGTCATGACTTCTGAAATATCTGACCATAATGGACGTGGCCGTAACACCGTCGGCATCATAGTCTCCGTATACGAGTATCTTCTTCTTATCGCTTATCGCGGCCACTATTATGTCGACAGCTTTCTTCATGTCGACAAACAAAAAAGGATCATACCACTCTGACGGGTTCGCACTGAGGAAATCCTTCTTCTTCTCATCGGAAGAGATTCCGCGCGCCGCCAATAATGACTCGACGATAAGGTCTGCGTCAGCATCCTCAAGGACAGCCGCGCAGTTCCACGTCTTGCTTGTTAACAACATATATACATCTCACTAAACTTATTTGGATATATTTTACCAAAATCAGCGCTGTTTGAAAACAAGACAATAAAAGAGAGACCGCCTTGTCATAGGACAAAACAGTCTCTTCTGAGTATCAATCTTAAAATTGATCAGCGCTTTCTCTTTCTAGCAGCCTCTGACTTCTTCTTACGACGTACAGATGGCTTCTCATAGTGCTCTCTCTTACGTACTTCAGCGAGAACTCCGGATCTGGCACATGAACGCTTGAATCTGCGAAGCGCACTGTCAAGGGACTCATTCTCCTTAAGTCTGATTTCTGACATTCTTTATCCCTCCCCTCGTGCGTAAAAATTATAACGGAAAGAATTATACTAAAAACTTGATTTCAAGTCAACAAACACTTTTAATATCAGGCTTTTTACTGATAATCCTATTCTGTTTCGCCTACCAATAATACCACATATCAATAAGATTTGCTAATTTCGGGAGAAATCTTCTTTCATCCTTCTTCACCACGCCTATGTCACGAAAATAATATCGCTCTTTTCCGGACACAGAAAGACCGTCCTCCGCAGAGGACGGTCTATAACCACTTGCGTAAAAACGGCTATGTGAAGGATTACCACTCAGGAAGGATCAATAGGCCGGTTCAATTAAACCGTAGTTGCCGTCCTTACGCTTGTAAATTACACTTACCACGTTTGTATCAGCATCCAGGTAAACCAAGAAATTGTGTCCTAACATTTCCATCTGGAGTATTGCATCCTCGGAAGACATCGGTCTCAATTCGAATGTCTTTCTCTTTATTATCTTCTTTTCCTCTAACTCCTCCTCAAAGTCAAAATCTGAATCTGCTTCATCCTCAAGGAAACTGACGATCTGAGGATATTCTTTCTTCTGCTTAAGGAACTTTGTCTTCTGTCTTCTTATCTGCGATTCGAGCTTGTCGATTGTTCTGTCTACTGCAGTAAGGATCTCTTCGTCTCTGGCCTCCGCTCTGTAGATCCTGTTATTGAGCTTCAATGTGATCTCTACGACCATCTTATCTCCCTCGGGTCTGATACGTACGTTAAAGGTGCCTTCCTCACCAAAGTACTTATCGAATTTACTCATCTTATCCCCGATCTTCTGTTCGAGTCTCTGGCCGATCCTGATTCCCTTGCCCTGCGTCGTGATCTTCATATAATCACATCCTTCCGTAGATAAATTGTTCTATAGGGTCTCCCCTTGTAGAGATTATAGTTCATATCTTATTTACAGACGGTAACACGGAAAACGACACAATCCTCAAAAATTTGGTATAATTAAAATGATGGGGCTCAGAAAAGACTGATGCCCCATCATTTATGCTCAAAAACTTATATGCCTTATGCTTCAGGAGTTTCCTCTGAAGCAGGTGCTTCTTCCGTCGCCTCAGCTGTTTCAGCGACTTCTTCCTTTACTTCTTCAACAGCCTCTGCAACTGTCTCTTCCGCAGCCTCAGCTGTTTCTGCTGCAGGTTCTTCTGCTGCCGGCTCATCCTTGCGGATCTCGATCTTTGCTTCTGCAGGAGCTCTGTCAGAGCCTTCTTCGAACTTGGCACCGCATGCAAAGCAGAAAGCGTATGCGAGCATGTTCTCCTTGCCGCAATTAGGGCAGAGCTTCAATCCTTTTTCGAAAAGGATCTTAAGTTCGCAATCCTTGATCTCGCGATAGAGGTTCGTGACCTCGTCGCACTTGGCATTGATATCCTTTGTTACGTCAACGGACATATCCTTGTACTGACCATAATAAAGTCTGCCGATCTGATCATAGTACTTCTCAATGATCCTGTTCTTTTCCTCTATAGTCTTCTGATATCCTGAAATGACCTTAGTCTTAGGATCGAAAATTGCCATAAGCTATGCCTCCTTTATGGGGTTAGTCACGGATATTATACACTATTCCGCATAAACTTGCTCGCATGATTGATCATTTTCGAGCACGGAAAGAACATAGCGCTCAAGGTAGTGATCTTTGCGCCTGTTGGCCATTACGATACCGCTTATCATTACGCCGATACTCGTCATGATACCGAGCAGTGATGATATCTCAGCTGCTTCATTATAGCCCAGATATGAAAGTGTCGTATATAAAGTCGGAACTACCGACAAGGATGCATCGATCATGCCGATGACCTTCATTACTCTGATTACCGGATTCTGCTTGCTCCTCGTTACGATGAGGCCGTAGACTGCAAAGCTGATCTTGATCAACGTCGTTACGATGAACAGATAGCAAAGGAGCCCGCCGATAAGGACGACATCGCCTACGATGAACATCCTGATACACAGGAGCAGATACGTGACTCCTATAAGGAAACTGAACTTACCGCTTCTGTTATGGATATCAAACTCGAGGTCATATCTCTTAACAGGGTCGATTATCGTCTTGCAGTAGATGTACTGCTTCATCGTCCTGTACCTTACGACAGCCATAACGACAAAGTAAACAGCGTGCATGATGACCCAAAGATTGATGAGATAGAATCCGAAGCTCAGTTTGAACATAGCCGTAATCGTATTTACGACAATAGAAGTAGCGATAAGGGATACATTGATGTCCTTATCTTCCATTCTTGCCCGGATCCTTTGGAAAATGTTCTTTTTCTCTAACTTATCCATCCCTTTGACCTTACCATTTCCTCCAAAAAGCGACGCCATTGCCGCTTGCAAGATAATGATAAGAATAAATCGGTCAAAGTTCAATTCGACACAAATATCAATTCGGAAGGGGCTAAGATACTCGTTATTTGACAAAAACACAATAAAACGCGCGCGTTTTTGTGCAGGTCAACCAATTACTTGAAGTACTTATTCTCGAAGTTAAAGACAGTCAGAGGCTTACCGTAGTAATAGCCCTGGAGGACGTCGGCGCCCATATCCCTGATAGCCTTTGCCTGACCTTCGTTCTCTACACCCTCTACGCAGACGTGCTTCTTGATGGAGTGAGCAAGCATCGTGATAGCCGATATGAACGAGCGGTTGAACGCGATCGTGTCCATATCGTCTACGAAAGCCTTATCGATCTTGATCTCATCGACAGGAAGCTCTCTTAAGTAGTTGAACGAAGAATAACCGGTACCAAAGTCGTCAAGAGCGATCCTGACATTCTCGTTACGGAGCCTTATGAGGTTTTGACGGCACATTGCGATGTTTCTCATGAGGGATGTCTCCGTGATCTCCAGAAGGATATTCTTAGGAGAGAGATTGTACCTTGCAAGAACGCTCATTACGTCACTTGCAAAATCCCTTCTTACGAGGTCATCTGCCGTTACGTTGATATGCACGTAGAAGTTCGGATCTGCGCCACTCTGGATCCATCTTGCACACTGGCCGATGGCCTTGTCCAGGATCCACGCACCGATCGTCTCCATCTGGTCAGTGGATTCGAGCGCATTAACGACTCGCTCAGGATTAACGAGCTCGCCGTTCGGGGCAATCCAGCGAAGGAGTGCTTCGGCACCGTCGAGCTGCTCTGTCTTAGCGTTGATGAGCGGCTGATAGTAGAGCTGGAAGCTCTCCATGTTGTTTCTTATGGACTGCGTGATCTGGAGCTCAAAGTCGAGTCTCTCCTTAAGTTCACGCTTATCTACAGGTGAATAGATCGCATACTTGAGCTTCTTATCCTGCTTTACCTTGTGGAGCGCGATCTCCGCATTGACGAGGAGCTCATCGACCACGGAGCCGCAGGACGGATAGATGGCAGCTGAAAGACCGTATGTGATAAAGAACGATCCTCTGCCCATCTCGAGAGGCTGGATGCTCTCTTCCTGCAGATAGCTCATGTATTCCGTTACCTTGATCCTCGATGCATGAGGCCAGAGGATACAGAAGATGTCTACTCCGATGTGGTAGATAGAAGCACCCTCAGGAAGATGTTCCTGAAGCATATTACCGACGGCGATCAGGATCTCGTTACCTGCCGATCTGCCGTATCTGTCATTAAATGAATGGAATCCGTTGATATCGACCAGCACGACCGCTGCCGAGAGGAGATCCTTGTTCCTGAATACGACCTCTGCGTCAGACAGGAGCCTCTCACGTGTAGGGAAACCGGTAAGTTCGTGACATGATGCGTTACGCTCAACGTCTTCCCTTACCTCATTCATTCTCGTGAGATCGAAAATAGTACCTACGAGCATCAGAGACTGCCTCGAAGTATCGAAGAAGCTCTTGCCTCGGCATGCTATCCAGATGACTCTCTCGTCGTTATCCATTACACGGAACTCGACGGAGAACTTCTCCTGCTTTCCGTCTATGATCTGATGCATTATGTCACGGAATCTCTTCCTGTCCTCAGGTACGATCTTGCCTGCAACGATCTCGATAAAGTCACCGTTATGCTCTGTCTCGATATCAGGAAGTATCTCATGGATATTCTCAGAGAATACGATCTTGCCCATCCTGTAATCGGCATAGAACGTGATCGCTGAAGAACCCTCGATAAGGTTCGTTCTGATGGACTCGTCTTCAACAAAGCCCGTTATGTCGCTGAAGCAACCGGAGATATACTGAGGATCCGGGCCGTCCTGACCCTTATCCGATAATCCGTTCGATCTTAAGTGGATCTCGCCTCTTCCCGCTGACAGGAATACGAAGTCACCTTCAAACGGAGTCTTGTTCTTGATAAAGTCTCTGATGCCGTCCGTAAATCTGTCGACATCTTCAGGAGAGAGGTACCTTAAGACCTCTCTTGAAGCATTCGGGATCGTGTCCGATCTCAGACCGAAATCCGTAACGAACTTCCTGTTTACATAGCAGGTATCGCTCAGGGAATCATAGGAGAAGATATACTCGTTGATGCCTTCAGCGAAGAGCTGCTTGGCGATCTTGTCCATACGGCTCCTGGTCTTATCGATCATGACACCGACTACAAAAGTCTCGCGGTCGACCTTCAAAGCCTGCAGATGTGTCTCGACTTCGATGATGCCGACCGATGATTTCCTGATGGAATGATTGATATATATGTGCTCGACATTTGCAAGCACGAGATCTTTAAAAGCATTCTGGTATTTTCTGGCTACTCCCTCACGCTCGTTCTCGGGAACATACTGAAGGAATGACAGGAGAAGAACATCCTGTGAAGCACTCGAACCCATGATGTCGCACATGCGGTCGGAAAAATACATTCGCTCTTCTCTAGGGATAACGATAAATGAGCATATGAGAGCCGATGACATGACCGAAGACACTTCTTCAAGCGTTGTCATATTTAAGATCTTGAGCATGTCCTCTCTTGATCTGTATATCTCACCTTGCAAATCGCTCATAACCTGATGATCTCCCTAATTCAAAGTATATCTATTTTATCAGATTCACTATATATGCGTATAGTTCTTTTTTATTCTTACCGGTCTTTTCGGCAAGTGTTGCGGCGATCTTTTTTGTAGGCTCGCCATTTTGTGCCATCTCGACAATGAGAGCATCGAGCTCTTCCTGCGTCATCTGATCTTCAGAGGCCTGCTCTGCGAGCGGCTCGATACATACGACGAATTCACCCTTCGGCGGTGTATTTGTAAACCATTCGGACGCTTCTGACAGTTTAAGTCTTATGACCTGCTCGTACTTCTTGGTAAGTTCCCTGCAGAAAGCCGCACGGCAATCACCGAAGCCTGCATTCACGAGATCCTCGATCGTCTTAAGGAGCCTGTGCGGCGCCTCATAGATGATGATCGTCTCTCTTATGTCCTTAAGCTTTGAGATGCGTTCCTTGCGCTCTTTTGACTCGACCGGGATAAAGCCTTCGAAGTGATATCTCCTGGCTGAAAGTCCGCTCATAACAAGTGCGGTTATTCCCGCTACAGGACCCGGTACGACAGTGACATCAAGATCTTCTTCGATACAGAGCTTCACGAGATCCGCGCCCGGATCACTGATGCACGGCATGCCCGCATCGCTTACGAGAGCGATGTTCTGACCCTCTTTAAGCTTATTTACGAGGATCGGACCCTTGGCCGCTTTGTTATGCTCATGGTAAGAGAAAAGATCGTTCTTAATGCCGAGATTGGAGAGGAGAAGCCCCGTGCGTCTCGTATCTTCGCAGGCGACAAGATCGACCTCGCTCAATACTTCGCAAGCCCGCTCTGAAATATCGCCCATATTGCCTATCGGAGTTCCGACCAGATACAGCACAAAAGCACCTCCGTGTTTTTACCCGCTGATTATATCACAGGAACCTTAAATAAAACACTGAGTATGAGGTTTGTTATATATATCTTCGACCACGGATGTCGGTCTTACTTCACCGTTTTCGAGCCTCTCGTTAAGGATGATCGGCGGCAGGATACGAAGATCGGGATCCTTGGATCCTCTCTTGCCTGCCAAAAGTATCATGGATGCTTCCTTATCAGCAAAGGAGTGAACTGTCATG
>CADCPU010000009.1 GCA_902803365.1 Oscillospiraceae bacterium | reverse complement strand
GAGGATGAAGTCCTGCGCGCGGCCGTTGAAGCTCAGGATTACAAAGTCCTCGGAGTCGAGTGATCTGCTGAACTGAACTGTCAGGGACAAATAATAAAATGCTGAGCAGACATCTGCTCAGCATTTTATTATTCTTGTATGCAATCATTTAAGCTCATCAAGCTCGGATATCTCTGAAAGAAGCTCCTGTTTGCGTTCGAAGAACAGCAGATCCTTGTTGTGCGTGAAATACTCCTCGCAGCCGAACTTCGAAATGAATTTCGCACAGTAATACCTAACCGTCATCTCAGTTACGAGAATAAGCATCTCCTGACCGTTCTCGAAGACCTCATCAACAAAAGCGAATAAATTCGTAAGTTTTGTCTTTATATCCGCGACTGACTTCTTGTGATCTGCGACGGTCGCGTCGTATGTTGCTTTTATCATACCGAAAGCTTCCGTACTGTCTGACGGCACGTTACGATTCAGCTCCTCGAGCACCTGCTCAATGAACCGGATCGCATAATTGTAAGCGAACTTCATATCATCATCGAGAGAATTAGCTTTTTCACCAGACTGGAGTGCTTTCCGCTCAGCTTCGGCGTGTCCGTGCAGTACGCCGACGTAATCCTTGCCTTCGTTCACGAGTTCGGTCTTGACCTCTCTCAGCACCCTCAGCGTCTCAAGTATCCCGATATCTCTTTCAACCCTGCTCTGCATGTCTGCGTTGACAGTATCGATAAGGACGCCCAGCAGCGCACGACGCTCGTCGAAACGCGCGAAACGTATGCTCTTCTTGCTGTCGGCCGATGCTTTGCCGGCGAGGATCTCCTCAGCGCGGTAATCGGATCTGTACTTGTTGTAGAGATCATAGTAAACGGAAAACTCCCTGGCGATCTGCGAATCCTGCAGGTACTGGGAAATGAGCTTGTTGTCGACGGTGATGCCGTGGGCCTCGTAGAGTTTTATCATCTCGGAGAGATCCTCCCAGCCGCGTGCTGTAACGAAGCTCCTCCTCTCGACAGTTGTCTCCACGTGGTAGAAGAAGTTTTTCTTCATCTCAAGAAACGTGGTAATGGAGCCATGGATCCCCTTCTTCAGGGCATATTCCCTCCACGCGTCGATGTCCGGGACGATTTCGATCCTTTTCAGACGGTCCCACGTGACGATATCGTAATCGCGTACGGACTTGTTGTACTCCGGTGGGTTGCCCGCCGTCACGACGATCCAGCCTTTGGGGAGTTGGTGGGTACCGAAGATCTTATACTGCAGGAACTGGAGCATGGACGGAGCGAGGGTCTCGGAGATGCAGTTGACCTCGTCGAGAAACAGGATGCCTTCGCTGTGACCGGTCTCCTTCCTGACCTTGTATACGGCGGCGATGATCTCGCTCATCGTGTATTCGGTGATGCTGTACTCTACGCCGTCGAACACGTCAGTAGTGATGAACGGCAGGCCAAGTGCGCTCTGGCGGGTGTGGTGCGTCATCGAATATGAAACGAGGCCGACATCCAGCTCCTGTGCTATCTGCTGCATTATTGCTGTTTTACCGATACCCGGAGGGCCTATAAGAAATATAGGTCTCTGGCGTTCGATGGGGATTACGTAGTTGCCGAACTCGTCCTTAGTGAAATACGCGAGCATCGCGTTCTTGATCTGTTCCTTTGCGTCCTTGATAGTCATGGTCTGCTCTACTCCTAATTGTATAGTTCTTCTTTTGGCAGCACTAGCTTTATAGCCCAGACGGGTATGTCCGGCTGACCGTAATCGTCGTCGATAAAGACGAACGCTGTTGGATATGCCGGCATGTTCTTAGGAAAGAACCCGTACCCGTCGGTGAAGTATATAAGTCCCTTCAAGTCTGTGAATTCGCCGTTCCGGATCAGTTCGTCTACGTATTCAAATACGGGCCGGAAGTCTGTGCCGCCGAAACCATAGATATGCAGGTTTTCGATATAATCGTCGAATTCCTCGCGGGATGTTATCTTGTCGTCCTTCTGGACCGCCGCGTCGCACTGGATGATGTGTACGTTCACCCTTGTGAAGAAACTCGACTGGAGCGAAAGGATGTTGTACGTCTTTGTGATGAACTTCTCCACCAGTTCTCCCTGGACGGATCCTGAGGTATCGATGGCTATGACGAAGTCCTTAACCTTTTTGACTTCCTTGTACTCCAGCGGTTCTATAAGCGGCACGTTTCCGTAGAGCTTCAGGCCGTAGGTATAGTAGATATAGTCGAACTCGTCGTCGTTTATCTGGGTCTCCTCGCCGATGATCGAGAATTTTTTGAGGAAATCGGTATAATCATAAGCCTCTCGGTTGACCTCGGTGATATTTTGCATCAGATTGGCGGAGCGGTCTCCCCACTCTTTTGATATGGTCTCGAGATCGACTTTTATCCGTTCGCTGATACGCTGCCATTCGGTCTTTGAAGACTGGTCGCCGTCGGTCACCTTTGTTTCGGTCGTCGGGATATCAAAGGACATCTGCCACTGGTTCTTCTCTTCCTCGCCTTCAGATCCCTCGTCATCGGTCGAACTCCCGGCAGGTTTCGGCTCGGTCATCTCGTCCCTGACGTACCAGATATAGTGATCGTCAAAATGAAAGAGCTCGCTTAGCCGGCTGACCTCAGTCGCTCTAATCTTTTTTGAGAGAAAGTTCCGGTAAAGGCGCTCAGCCGTAAGCATCCCGTATTCCTCCTGCAGGCGGGGCAGCTCCAGCGCAATCTGAGCGCTTTTCGCACATTCCGTCTGTTTTAGGTCGAGTTCGGCCAGGATGCCCTCGACTGCGATGTCGCACGCCAGATCCCAGATCCGCTGGTCGATCGCGTCATCCACGAACGGGTGGTAGAAGATGCAGTGGAGGATCATGTGGAGATAGACGTGATTGAGTTCCCCGCTGCCCGCCTTGTACAGTCCGAAGACATGGTGCGGACTGTAATAGAGATAGTTTCCGTCAGTCGCGATCTTCACGGCCTCGTCGCGCATGTAGGAAAGCTTGCATAGCGCGAGATCCATGAAACGGAGCGCCACAAGGAGCTCGTTTCTTGAGTATTCAAGTATTTCAACGGCTATCTCTTCGGCTCTTTTTACCTTGTCCATCATGCCTGTTTCTCTCCAGTACCGGGCGGTATCTCAAAGATCGTAGTCAGCATCAAAGATACCAATCTTCGTTTTTTTGTAGTTCATAAGGTAGCTCAGTATCTCCGCCTGCTCGGATCTGTTGGCAAGATCGATGACCTGATCGATATTCTTTCCGGTAAACACGCCGAGTTCCGCCAGCGTGTTTAGTCCTGACAAGTCATCAAACTCGACGACTACTTCTACGGCCTTCTCGGCATTATTGCGCAGATACTGTATGTATTTATCTCTGTTCTGCGCTCCCAGGCAGATAGCTGATTTAAGACGGTCTGTTGCCACGAGGACCTTGTCGCGCACCGTCTTCAGCACATCGAAGAGGCCATCGTATCTGTCGAAATCGAAACCGATCTCCGACCCGCTGTCAACGACACAGGCCATATACATGTCTCTGATCCTTGAAACGGCGTTGCCGTTGTTTAAGTCATCGCCTTCAGGAATATAGATAACGGCGGAACTGGTACTGCCCTCGGACCCCGGATAACTCACAAGCAGTCTCTCCAGCTTGCTTGCGCCTGTAAATAGTGCTTTTATTTGCATGCGTGATCCCTCGCTGTAGATATGATCGATAACAAATTGAATATATAGAATCGGTTGTGGATTTACAAGAAAGCAGGAAAATCTCTTGCATAAGTACAATAATGTGCATATACCTTGATGCAAATGTCAAACATGTGCTTCTGGAAATAAAAAAGTGCCTACCGTTTTTGCGAGGCGATTCAGATACGAAAAAAGCAGCCCCGCAGAGCACAAAGCTTCATGGGACTGCTTTATCGGTTTCAATGCCGTTTAATCGCCGACCATGCCGAAGCATTCCTTCCTGAAGATCGTGATCTCCAGCTGGAAACGCCCTGAGACTTCGCTTACGGCATTAGTGATGATCTTATCCAGCTTGTCATTGGGACAAACTGCGCTGGCGTTCAGCACTACGGCGATTTCTGTGCAGGGTCTTTGGAAATGGCGGGTTATCTCGATCGGCCTGTCTGTACCGAGCAGATCGACCTTGCCGAAATCCCCCTCCGGCTCCCAGGCAAGGAGCTTGAGGTGCGGAATCTCGCAACTGCAGGCTCGAATCTCCTTTTGTACCGATGAAGCAAGCTCCTTGAGATACGCTGTACCGTCAAAATCGTTGCAGCAGACCACAGCCCGGTACTGGACGTAATACTCACTCAGCTTTCCCATGGCAGACATGAAGCTTTCTCCGCCGTAACCTATATTTGGCCTGCGCATCGACGCCACGCCTTCCATAAGCCGATTTGAAAGATCTTCAAGTCCCTCTCCCGTTGCCGCGCTGGTGCATATTACATCGGCTTCGGGGTATGTCTGTCTGAGATATTTTACATCCTCGGCTCTCTGCTCTTCGCTGATCAGATCACATTTGTTCAGCACTATAAGGTCGGCCTCCACAAGCTGGGTATCCAACAGATATGCCATGTCACTGCCGTTTCCGGATCGCAGGAGCTCCACAGTCCGTGGCTCCGTCAATACGGTGAACGGTGCAAGCGCAAACCTGTGCGGGTATTTCTCGTTCAGGCCGTGATACACATGTTCCAGTGCACCGACGCCGAATCCTGGGATGTCTGAAATGACCAGATCGCATCCGCTGTCGTACAGTTCTGTTATTCTTTCGGCTAGGTTTTCATTCTGGTAACAGATGCACTCATCGGTGAGTTCAGATGCGTTGCAACCGCTGAGTTGGGCGAACCGATTGTCCGCAAGTCCCTCTCCGCCCAGATCATTCGAGATCATGGCCGTCTTTTTGCATACATCAGTACTGAGCTCTGTCAAAGCCATCATCGTCGTTGTCTTTCCAGAACCAAGAAAGCCACTAAAAACTGCGAATTTTTTCAATTTCTACCAATCCTTTTCACAGAACTTTCATAACATTTGTATTATACCGCAACACACGCCTTTAATCATTGTAAAACGATACAAAAAAGCGGAGGTTAG
>CADCPU010000008.1 GCA_902803365.1 Oscillospiraceae bacterium | reverse complement strand
GCGATACCCTGAGGGTTTACGGTCGAAGCGACCTTCTCGAAGCATTCGTTGGACAATACGGTCAGATCGCATGCCACATTATACTTATTCTTAAGCTCGCCCGCGAGGTCGACCTTGTTTTCGCTGCATACGAAGCTGACAGGCGTGACGCCCGATAAGAGCGCATCTTCGCAGAGCCTCATGCCTTCGATGAACACGAGTCCCTCTTTTGCCGCCTTCTTCCTGTCATGCAGGAGTGCCAGGCGCTTTACCTTGGCGTTGTCTTTACTTCTGATGATCTCCATATTTTGTAATATTACCACAATGGCGTGAGCGAAAATATATCAATTTTGCTTTTAGTGTATGGATAATTATAGATAGAAGCTGTATTTATAAAAATCATTGACATTCAAAGCGGATTCCAAGCCTTAAAATGCTGTTGCAACTTCCCGCTCACCCTTAGGGTGAGTCTGTGCGTTAACTCCAAGTTTGCACTCACCTTTAGGGTGAGTCTGTACTGGACTATAACTATTTAACTCACCATTGGGGTAAGCCGAATAGGCTCAGATAGACAAAGCCCGCTTGATTTCCTTATACAGATCCGCTGATAGAGACGTCAAGGCTGCCGGAGGCACCGCATACGCGGCTTTGGCCTTGACGCTCATATCAGGGATCTGTTCTTTTGTAACAAGCGGGCTTGGCTATCTTCAGTATGTTTTTCCATACTCACCCCAAGGGTGAGTCATTTACTCGACTTCGGATTTCCGCTCACCCTTGGGGTGAGCCGCACTGCAGGCGGACGGGCCGGCAAAAGAGCATTAAAAAAGGATGCCTTTATAAGACATCCTCTGTTTATTTAAATCAAGATCTGTTACAGATCAAAGTGCAGCCTTAGCCTGCTCGCAGAGCTTAGCGAAGCCGTTAGGATCTGTGATAGCGATATCGGAAAGAACCTTACGATCGAGAGCGATATCAGCCTTCTTAACACCATTCATGAACTTGCTGTAAGAAAGACCATTCATTCTAGCTGCTGCGTTGATTCTTGCGATCCAGAGCTTTCTGAAATCCCTCTTCTTAGCACGACGGTCTCTGTATGCATAAGCACCGGACTTCATGACAGCCTGATTAGCTACCTTGAAGAGCTTGCTCTTGTGACCGAAATAACCCTTAGCCTGCTTCAATACCTTACGATGACGAGCTCTTGTACGAACGCCTCTTTTTACTCTTGACATTTTATTTTCCTCCTATTGGTCGGTTTCGAAAATTGGGTTGATGCAAAGACATCAAAGAAAATTACATATAAGGGATCATCTTTCTGATGACCTTAGCGTTTGCCTCGGAGCAAACTGCGTTGTGACGGAGATGTCTCATTCTCTTTGTAGGTCTCTTGCTAAGAATATGACGGCGGAAAGCCTGTGCACGAAGAACCTTACCTGTTCCCGTTACCTTAAATCTCTTCTTAGATGAGCTGTGTGTTTTCTGCTTAGGCATTTTGATGTTCCTCCTTGAACTTTATTTGCTTAGTTTTTCTTAGGGACAAGATACATTACCATGTTACGTCCCTCGATCTTAGGCTGTTTGTCAACCTGACCGTATTCGGCGATACCCTCTGCGAACTTTTCCATAACGGCAAAACCCTGCTGCTGATATGCCATCTCACGACCTCTGAATCGGATATTGATCTTGACTCTGTCACCGTTCTTAAGGAACTTGATGACTGCCTTCTGCTTAACCTCGATGTCGTGAACATCTGTCGTAAGCTTGATTCCGATCTCCTTGAGTTCGGTCTCTTTCTGCTTTTTCTTGGCTTCCTTCTCTCGCTTCCCCTGCTCGAAGAGATACTTGCCGTAATCCATGATCCTGCAAACCGGGTTGTCAGGGTTAGGCGATATGCAAACCAGATCAAGGCCCGCCTCATCAGCCTGCTCGAGAGCTTTTGCAATCGGAACTACTCCGACCATCTCTCCGTCACTTGTTATCAGACGAACGTTACTGAATTTGATCTCTTCATTGATCATTTGATTTGATGTTGGTTTAGCGATACGAATACACCTCCTTAAACAAAAAAAGAACGGTCCAAACCCGTTCTCAACAAAAACACACCCAAAGGTGTCTTAAAGTTATTTACCTCTTAACTGTTCGCTTGAGGTGAGAACGAATTCTTCTTTTTGTTACTGACTAATAATACCCATTACTCAAGGCATTGTCAACAATTATTTTTCGAACGCGCCCGCTTAAACAATTCTTTACCCTTTCAGGATAAAGTCTTAACCGCGGATTAGCGTTTGATTTACCTCCCCATTGTACGATGAAACCATCAAATCAACAACACCTTATCTCAGGAGGATATGAAAATGAAAAAGACATCTAACTCAAAGGCATTGATCTTACTCTCAGTACTCGCGATCGCTATCAGCATCCTGGCAATGGTCCTCGGATTCAAGAATAGAGACGACAACTCAGTAAGGACCGC
The DNA here is from genome assembly GCA_902803365.1 of Oscillospiraceae bacterium. Next base: position 501 of record CADCPU010000008.1, on the reverse strand, counting down.
AGGCATCATCGGACTTTGCAACCTTACGATCCTCTCCTGCAACGTATCAAATTACTGCAAGAAGAAGAAGGAGTCAGAAGAATAACTGCAATAACAAAGGGCTGCCTCAGCATCACTGAGACAGCCCATATTTATATCGGGCGGTTTCGAGGCCGCCGCCCCTTCCTTTTCGATCACAACCGATCAGCGGAACATATAATGGCCGTTGATCTTAACGCAATAGATAAATCCGTCCGTTGTATCACTCCAAACGCTCGTAGGCAGGTCGCTGCCGTAACGCTGGGTGTTAGGGTACGTGATAACGATCTTCGCACCCTTCTCGACACCGGATATCAAGCTGTTGTTAACTGTATTGCTGCCGACCTTGGACTTGTCCTCATATTTGTAAGAACATGTACCGATAGTAAGCTCGCACTTGTTCGGAGCAACCCACTCCTCTGCGGTGACCGTACCCTCGATCGTGGAGAAGATGTCACCGTATCTGGTGAACTGCTTCGTTGT
>CADCPU010000007.1 GCA_902803365.1 Oscillospiraceae bacterium | reverse complement strand
GTAGTACCGGATGTGAAAAGAAGGATCGTCATTGCATCAGGATCGATCGGAGCATCGAGGAATGTCCTGTCTCCGCCTGCGATAAGATCCTGACCCTTCTTAACGAGATCCCAGAAATAGATGAACCTCTCGTCATCTGTCTTATCCATCGATACGTAGTACTTAACGGATGGGACCTTGCCGTAAACGGCATTAACAGCTTCTTTCTTAACGTTGGAGAATACGAGGATCTCAACGTCAGCACGCTCGAGCATACTCTCGATCTCTTCTGCCGGAAGTTCCTTATCGAGAGGAACGACACAGCCTGTTCCGTTTGTTACTGCCAAATATGATACATACCATTCGTATCTTGTTTCACCAAGGATAGCGATCTTCGCGCCCTTGTTTACTAATGTGAGGAAACCTGTTCCGAGTACGTCGATGTCCTTGTCATACTTCTCAGGCATGATCGGCACATAATCTCCGCCCTTCTTCTCTTTTACGAGAAAACAGGGATTCTCGGGATGATTTTGCACTCTTTTCTTAATGAGCTCCCTCAGATCCTTGATCTGGGTTACTTCATATAAAGGCTTATCCTTCATTAGGATACCTCCGCAAATATAGGATTTGTCTTCAATATACCATTAAAACTTTGCGTGTCAAAATAAATGCGGAGAATTATCACAAAATGTTAATTAATTGAAATGAAAATCACTTAACGGGTACATATCCCTGCTTGTCTACGAGCTTCTGTCCGTCATCGCTCATAATCCAATCATATAAGATCTGAGTAGGATCATCAGACTCGAGTCCTGATCTGATAACCAGGAAATAAGGATTAATGAACGGATAGTCTTTGTTCTTGATAGTCTCAGGAGAAGGATCGACATCGTCAACCTTGATGATCTTGAGACCGTCAGCGAACTTCATATTTTTGGCATAGTAGTAAACCGTATATCCGATGGCATTAGAAGAGTTATCGAAAGACTTGACCGTCTCGGTAAGCTCATTCATCGTACTTGCGATATAATCGACCGGCGGCTCCATCATCTCGATATCCTTCATAACGAGCTTCTCCATCATGACCTGGGAACCTGCTTCGTGATTTCTCTGGATAGGTACGATCTCGAGGTCTTCCCCGCCGACTTCCTTCCAGTTAGTGATCTCACCTGTATAGATCTTCCGGATCTGCTCAGTAGTCAGAGACTCAATCGGATTATCCTTATTTACGACAAATACCAATGCCTCGGAGGCAAAAGGCTCCATAATGTAATTATCTGAACCCAGCTCATCATTAAGCGAAGCGATAGCTTCATCGCTTGGCTGAGCAACTATGAGCATATCTGCGGAACCTTCACAGAAATATCTGAAAGAATCGGTTGTCTTATGGAAAGTCAAAAGAGAATCTGCTTCTTCAGTATCAATACCCAAGAGGACTGAAGCGATCGCTACTGCCATAGGTTTAGTGGATGTTGAACCGTCGAGAGTCGGGAAATTATTCTGAGTGAATTCGAAAAGACCGTTTTCTGTTACTTCAGGCTCAGTTTCTTCAGTTTCTGTTGTAGTTTCTTCCGACTCTTCAGCCGTAGTCTCCGCAGTTGTCTCTGCCGTAGTTTCCTCTGCAGTTTCCTTCACCGTTTCCTTGGAGCTGCATGCCGTAACAGATGCGATCATCGCCAGAATAAGTAATGTCGAGATAAATACTTTGTTTTTCATATTTTCACCTTCTTAATGTTCTTCTTGGATCATTCTTTTGTATACGATATCACCGTTTTTATCTGTAATGATGCAGCAATTGTTCTCGTGATCAAAATCTGCAACATATCCTTCCAATACAGCCATATGCCATAATGTTTCGTTAAGATCGAGATTAAGAGCATAAGATTCACAAGCTATTTTCCTGAAGTCAGGATCATTCATATCTTTTATCACCGCTTTGACACCATTGTTTTCAAACACATGAGATGTCTCAGATTCATTCCATAGTTCATCTTCGCTGATGACAAGTTTAGACTTCGGAATACTGATATGATAACCATCCCAACTTACATATGAATTATCACCGATAAGGAAACAATTATCTGATCCGTCATCGAAAATACCTATTGAACCGCAATATGACAGATTACTCATATCGAGAACGATATCTTCACCCGGCTTAGCTATATACTTACCATCCAAGAGATAAAACCCGTCACCGATGTATTCGATATAACGGTAATCCTCGAATCCGGTTATCGGTTCAAGGTCACCGTTATAATATTTATCTTCGGAATGATCATAATAGAGATCATCATTGATCTTACTATATGAGTATTTACTGTCTTCCGGTCTTTCTGAGACATTGCACTCTTCATCGATCGCCACTCCGACATCAAGATAATAGCCGAACGTCTTATGACCCAAATGTGTCTCAATCGGAGTTTCCTGGCCGTAATAAGTATATTCGGCAAGCTTTTCTCCACTCTTACCATCAAAGATATAGCTGGTACCATCTATACACAATGAGAATTTCTCATCTTCCATAAAAAAATTAAGTCTCGAAAAATATTCACAAGGGATCGAAGCATCATATTTAAGCTGCTTTGTCGAGACGATCTCAACATCATCGTTATAAGTGTAAAGATCCACAATGCCGTTATTGCAATTGTAGAACGTTACTTTCCCGTCCTCATAATAATAGTTCTGATAGATGCAGCCGGTATATTTACTTCCGTCCTTATTTACAAGGCCAAATGAATAATCCTCGTACTGACGTCCTTCATAAAGCGCGCCGGTAGCAAGGACATAAGAATCACCGCAAAGATCCACATAAGCAAATATACCCGGAGTAAGGATCTCGCCTTTTTCATTTACAAGACCATATACTTCAAATGATCCGTAATCATCCAATCTGTCAACATACGGAAATATAAGCTCATTGTTATCAGAAGGAACATAATCATCGCCTGTCTTATATGCGATCGAAAATTTCTCGTCCTCAGACGGAGCAAACGGATCAGCGGATGTTTCATAAGGAACAAAATCATCGATATCCGTCTTAACTTTAACGCCTGAAACAGCCTGAGAAGTTTCTTCGGATTCGGCCACGGTTTCCTCAGTAGTTTCCTCAGTAGTTTCCTCAGTTGTCTCTTCACTCTCTGACTCCTTAGTCTTAGAACCTGAATCAGAACAGGAAGCGATCGACATCATTATCAAGACTGCCAGTATAAAAGCAGTATACTTTATCCTTTTCATAAAAAATCCCTCCATGCGAAAAGTTTAGCATAGAGGGATTCGTACTACAAGTGTAACAATATTATTTGAGAGCGTACGATTTAAGTTGAGCTCTGAGTGCTTTATAGTCCGGACAATAAAGCTCCACCAGGTTCCAGAAATCAGGCTTATGATGCATATGCGTAAGATGAGCGTGCTCATGCATCAGAACATAAAACAACTGCTCGTCGGTCAAAAACCAGCAATAAGCCGATATAGATATGACCTTGTCAGCCGAACATCTGCCCCAATAAGATCTGCTGTATGCGATCTTATACTGTGCTGCCCTTGGACCTTCATAATCAGACATCAAGAGCAGGCATCTTTTGAGGAGCTTATTCTTGAATGTCGTACTCCTGGAATCAGCCGGAAGCTCAAGAAGCTGTTTCTCGCTGGTCTTATTGAGCCATTTGATAAACAGCGGAGCCTTCTGTGTCATAAACTTTTCGATCTCTTTTTGAGGGATCTTCGAATCGGCCTTAACATTAAACTTGTTAGTTGAAGGCGTATAGCTTACACGGATACCTGCTTTGTAACGCTCAAAATATTCAAGCTCATACGAAAGACCGATCTCCGGCAGGACATAAGTCTGAACCGGGATCGGTGCTCGTTTTGCTCTTTGTTGTTTGCGACCGCGCTTAAACACTTGCAAATCCCTTGGATACTGCAAGCTCAGCACGCTCCTTAGCCTTGCCGCCCATAGCGATCTGTTCCTTGATGAAGTTCGGATGAGCTTCGAGGAAGGACTTCATGTACTCTGTAGGATCGTCAAGGAACTTCATCGTAAGATCGAACTGCTGCTGGTTGATGGCACCAAGTGCGATAGCCTCTTCGAAAAGGCTTCTGTCGATACCGGCAAATGTCTCCATGGAAACACCGAGTTCCTTGAGGTTAGCTTCACCATTCTGGTGACGGTCAATAACTGCAACAGTGTTTGTGATCTCACTGCCCAGACCTCTGATAGCAGGGATCCATGCTCTTACATAAGAAGAAGCCTCAGTAATGAGGTCAGCTACGTGGATAGCCTTAAGACCCTTGAGGTCAACATCAGAAGAATTCTTTGTGATCTCGAAACTCTCTGTGGAATAAACCGAAGAACCATCTTTAAAGATAGAAAGATGAGGCTTTGCAAGGAAATATGAAGGAAGGATCGAGAAGAAGAAATCGCGTCTCTCACCGCCTGATACATAATCAAAATCATATTCCTGGAGCTTAGCCGTGATAAGATCAGTGATCATCTTAAATGTAGCGGACTCCTCGTACATCTTCAAAAGATCAAGGAAGATCTTCTTAGGGAATGTGAGCTTATCCTCTGCGATATATGTCTCGATCTTCTTAAGGAAGTCATTAGCCGTAGCTTCGTCCTTGATGATGAAGTGAGTATTGATATAGAAAGGTCCGAGAGTACCGGATGTGTACCAGAAAGGTGTCTCCTCCGGTGCTACGCGAACAGCATTAGTCTTAAAAAGTGCTTCGATTACCTGATTTGCCATAGTTATTTCTCCTTCTTTTTATTTACCAAAGTTCAAGAGTACCGGTAAGATCCTTAAGATCCAGATCGTTCTCTTTTGTATACTTGATAAGATCTTCCGTGATCTGAACAGGAAGTGTCGGATGGATAAGAGAACCCGTACCGATCTCAACTGCAGATGCACCTGCGATCATAAATTCGATAACGTCTTCGTATGTCATAACTCCGCCGCAGCCGATGATCGGGATATCAAGTACCTTGGAGCACTCGGCTACCATCCTGATCGCAACAGGCTTGATGGCAGGACCCGAATATCCGCCGGTATTGTTATGAAGGATCGGACGACGTGTCTTGATATTGATCACCATACCAAGGAGCGTATTGATGAGGACGACCGCATCAGCTCCGCCTTCCTGAGCAGCAAGAGCAACAGCCTTGATGTCAGTAACGTTAGGTGTGAGCTTGATCCAGAGCGGAAGATCCGTCTCCTTACGCATGAGCGTAACGATCTCTTTTACCTGAACAGGATCAGCACCGAGCGTCATGCAGCCGGCCTTAACATTAGGACATGAAAGATTTACTTCGATCGCATCGATCTTGTCCTTATGGGCATCGAGCTTACGGATCATCTCGATATAATCCTCAAAAGAATGTCCTGCGGCATTTACGATAACGCCTGTATTAAGGGAATTCATATAGTCGAGATCATTTGCAAGGAAATAATCAACGCCCGGATTCTGAAGTCCGACGGAGTTGAGCATGCCCGATGCAGTCTCAGCTACACGGCAGCCCTCATTACCCTGTCTCGGCTTGATCGTAAGTCCCTTGGAAGAAAGACCGCCAAGGATCGACAGATCATAATACTCGGACAGTTCGTGACCGAAGTTACAAGTTCCTGATGCCAGGATCAGAGGACTTTTAAGTTCAACATTACCTACTTTAACATTAATGGAACTCATCAGAAGATCACCTCCTCGAACGGGAATACAGGACCTTCCTTACAGCAGCGAACATGCTTGAATTCCTGTCCTTCGGCTTCTGCCTTGAGCTTGCATACGCAAACGAGGCAGATTCCGATACCGCAGCCCATACGCTGCTCCATGGATACGAATGAAGGGATGCCCTTACCCGTTGCCCATGTTCCGCAGGCCTTCATCATAGGAAGAGGACCTACGCAGCAAAGGACTGCATTATCAAGATAAGATTCATCTATCGTATCAAGACCCGAGATACAGGTACCCTTGATACCGATATCTCCGGCATCGGTGCACAGGATGTATTCAGGTTCATTCAATACAACCTGATCCTTATTCCTGAAGCCTTCAACGACCTTGTATTCAATGCCGTTTGCCTTGAGGTACTCGGAGGCAAAGTTGATCGGGAATACTCCCGTTCCGCCTGCAACGAGGATATATTTCTTGTCGTTTTCGAAAACAAATCCGTTTCCCAGAGGGCCTAAGACGTCCACCTTCTGTCCTTCTTCGAAGGCAGCTATCTCGACTGTTCCCTTACCGACTACTTTAACGCCGATATCAAAAGTTCCCTGTTCCTTATTGACCGATGCGATACCGAACGGTCTCTTGAGGAACTTAGAGCAAGAGATATTTACGAACTGACCCGGCTTTGCTTCCTCTGCGATCTCCTTACATTCGATCGTCAGATAAGCAGTATCGGCATTGAGCATCTTTTTGCTCTTTACGATACATGAAAATTCTTTTTTCATACGTATTTACGATCCTTTAAAGCGTTATTGAGCTTGTCTCTCATATCGATAGCTTCATCTCTTGTAGCCTGTGCAAAATCCTTGGCATCGAGGTCTTCCCTCTTCATCCATGCGCACATAAGGCTTCTGGAAGCATTAACGATCGAACCCTTACCGTCAGCTGTAAATGAAGCAACTGCAGCATCTGGGCCAGCACCTTGAGCACCGTAACCGGGAACGAGGATAAGAGCATTAGGCATTCTCTTTCTTGCGTCAACTGCCTGCTCAGGCCATGTAGCGCCAACAACAGCACCTACTGATGAGAAACCGCACTCACCGATGAGATCCTTACCCCATTCGTTGACCATATCAGCCATAGCTTCATATACCTTACGGCCGTCAGTCAATTCGAGATCCTGAAGATCGCCTGCAGAAGGATTGGATGTTCTAACGAGAGTAAAGATACCCTTGCCGGCTTCCTTACAGATCTCTGTGAAAGGAACGATACCGTCAGTTCCGAGATAACCGTTAACTGTTACTGCATCAGCATCAACAACAGGTTTTGTGGAATCAAGGAAAGCTGTCTCACCGATCAAAGCCTTTGCATAAGCAGCAGCTGTTGTTCCGATATCATTTCTCTTAGCGTCTGCGATAACTACCATGCCCTTGGACTTTGCATAGTCAACAGTCTCAAGAAAAGCTTCAAGTCCGCAGATTCCGTACATCTCATAGTAAGCGATCTGAGGCTTAACTGCAGGGATGATGTCGCATACTGCATCGATAAGAGCCTTATTAAACTCAACGATTGCTTCGCAAGCAGCCATTTCCTCATCATCAGGGAAATTCTCCTTAGCCTCGTCGATAATGAACTGAGGGATATAGTCGATCTTAGGGTCAAGGCCCATTACTGTCGGGTTATTGAGTTCTGCGATCTTTCCGCAAAGCTGATCAGCAAAGTTTTTCATAAGTTACGTTTCCTCCCATGATAGTAAGATATGTTTCACCGTAGAGCTTAAAGCCGTCATATGGTGTGTTCCTGCCCTTTGTGAGCATCTTGTTCTTGTCGAATACGAACTCGTTTTCGAGATCGAAAACAGCGAGATCTGCATCATCACCTACGTTGAGTCCGCCTCTTCCGAGCTTAAGGATGTTCGAAGGGTTAAAGCACATGAGTTCAACGAGTTTCTGAACTGTGATATGACCCGGCTTTACCAGATAAGTATAACCCAAAGCGAACGCAGTCTCAAAGCCTACGATACCGTTATTGGCGATCTGGAACTCAACGACCTTCTCATCCTCATGATGAGGAGCGTGATCTGTTGCGATCGCATCGATCGTGCCGTCCTTGATACCTTCGATGATCGCATCAACGTGCTCCTGTGTACGAAGCGGCGGATGCATCTTGAAGTTGGTATCGTAATTCTCACAGTTATCATCAGTGAGCGTGAAGTAATGCGGACATGTCTCGCAAGTAACCTTAACGCCTCTTGCCTTCGCGTCTCTGATCATCCTGACACCGCCCTTTGTGGAAACATGGCAGATGTGGATCGGAATGTTAAGGTATTCTGCAAGGATAATGTCTCTTGCGATCATAATATCCTCGGCAGCGGTAGGAATGCCGCGAATGCCGATAGAAGTCGATACGATACCTTCATTCATCGCACCTTCGGAGAGTGTCTGCTCTTCGCAGTGATTGAGTACCGGAATATCAAAATCAGAAGAATACTCGAGTACCTTACGAAGAAGTCCTGCTGTTGCGATCGGCTTACCGTCGTCAGATACCGCTACGATACCTGCTTCCTTCATGAGACCGATCTCAGCGATCTCATTACCGCCCAAGCCCTTGCTTGCTGCACCGATAGGATATACACGTGCGTAGCCTGCTTCCTTCGCCTTCTTTAATATACCGCTGACTACTGCAGGGTTATCACAAACGGGCTTTGTGTTAGGCATAGGGCATACTGATGTATAGCCGCCCTTAGCTGCGCTCATTGTTCCTGTCTTGATCGTCTCTCTGTACTCATAACCAGGCTCTCTTAAGTGACAGTGCATGTCAACGAGACCCGGAAATACTGTCTTGCCTGAAATATCGAAGACCTTATCAGCAGAGGCTTTGTCAAAAGCGTCACAGAACTTGCCGTCATCGATATAGAGATCTTTCTTCTCGCCGCTGTATAATACGGCGTTTTCGAGGATTATTTTCATATCTGATTTCTCCTTGCCATTAATAGATAGAGGACAGCCATTCTTACGGCAACACCATTTGTTACCTGCTCATTTATGACGGACTGTTCGCAGTCATAAACGGCTGTCGGAAGTTCAACACCGTGGTTACAAGGACCCGGGTGCATAAGTAACGCTCCCGGCTTAGCAAGCTCGAGCATCTCGGGAGTGATTGCGTAGAAATTCGAATATTCCGCGACTGACGGGAAAAGGGATTTCTGCTGTCTTTCAAGCTGAACACGAAGTCCCATGACCGCATCGCAGTCCTTAACACAATCGGCAACATTCTCGGCTACCCTTACACCCATATGCTCGATACCGATAGGCATCATCGTCTTAGGGCCATAGACACTGACATTTGCGCCGAGCTTTGTCATTCCGATCGCATTGCTTCTGACTACACGGCTGTGGTAGATATCACCGCAGATAGCGATGTTAAGTCCTTCCAGTGAACCGTACTTTTCATAGATGGTAAACATATCCAGGAGCGCCTGTGTAGGATGCTCATTCATTCCGTCACCTGCATTAACGACCGAAGCATTAAGATGAGGTGCGATAAAGTGAGGCGCACCTGAATGGCTGTGTCTCATGATGATGATATCAGTAGCCATCATATCGATCGTTCTTGCCGTATCAAGGAGTGATTCACCCTTGGCAACTGAGGAACCGGAAGCTGAGATATTGGCACTGGCCGATCCCATATACTTTGAAGCGAGCTCGAAAGAAAGTCTCGTTCTGGTACTGTTCTCATAAAAGAGAGTGATTACTGATTTACCCTGAAGATGGCTTGTCTTTTTGTTACCTGATGTAAGGACCATCTTCATTGTCTTAGCAGTCTCCAAGATCTCCATGATCTCATCTGCAGTCAACTGCTTAAGTCCCAACAGATCTTTATTCTTAAGTCCCATTATTCTTTAACCTCCTCGCAAAGAAGAACCTGATTTTGTCCGTCTACTTCAGCGAACTGAACAGAGATAAGTTCGTGCTTAGAAGTAGGTACATTCTTACCTGTGAAATCTGCCTTGAAAGGAAGTTCTCTGTGACCTCTGTCGATCAGGATCGCAAGCTCGATCGCTGCAGGTCTTCCCATATCAAAAATCGCATCGATCGCTGACCTTACGGTTCTACCCGTATACAAAACGTCATCGACCAACACGATCTTCTTATTATTTACATCAAATGGAATATGTGTTCCGTTAACTACAGGATGAGCATCAAGCTTTGAAAGGTCATCTCTGTAAAATGTGATATCAAGGATCCCGATAGGAACCTCAACACCCTCTACACTTCTGAGGTTGTCCCTGATCTGCTTTGCCATAGGTACGCCTCTTCTCTGGATACCGATAAGACAAACATCATCAAGTCCGTCGTTTTTTTCAATGATCTCATGAGAGATTCGCATGATGGCACGCTTCATGTTGGATTCGTCCATCAATTCTGCTTTGGTAACGATATTCTTCATAAGAAAACTCCTTCCGAAAGAATAAAAAAGTCGAATCCGATGATCCGACAAACAAGCAAAAAATATTCACATGGACTATCTTGCTAACCTCTCTGGATCAACTTAAAGACTAATAATAGATTAAACTTAAGGTCTGAAAATTTCAACCGATAATTTACCTATTTTCGAGACCCAAATAAAAAACAGGGTTGCCATAATCGACAACCCTGCTCGTTTATTCAGTTTAAAGATCTAAGATCAAAGATCTCCTCTGTTGATGCCGTATGATGCACAGATGTTTGTGAACTCATCGGACATTGCAAATCCTGCGAGAACCTCGAAACGACCAACGTTTGCATTCAACTGGCCGATCCAGAACTTCAAGCCGTCTTCATCAGCCTCACGACCCATGAATGTCTTGTAGAGAGCATTTACATAAGCCTCGTTAGAAGCCTTCTTGTTCTGATACTCAGGTGAAGCGAAGAATCCTGCTGCTGCCTGGTAACCAGTAACTTCAAGGTTAGTAAGAGCAAGAGCCCAATACTGCAAACCTTCTTCCTCAGGCTCACGGCCAAGGCACTCTGTATAGAGTCTTGTAGCAAAATCGATAGCCTTGCTTGAAGGGATAGAAGCCTTAGCTGTAAGAGCACCGGACTTAACGTTGTAAGAAGCACAAACATTGCACCACTCGTTGGAATCTGCAAATCTTCTTACTACATCCTCACGTGAACCGCCGTTCTTAAGGAAATTCTCCCAGAAAGCTAATCCCTCACTGTCAGCTTCACGATCGAAGAATGTCTTGTAAAGTGTTGTGATGAACTGATCATCAGTTGTTGTCTTGTTCTTGAACTCATCACTTGTAAGGAAGAAGATTCCGCAATCAGAACCTGTGTACTTACCGTTTGTAACGTTCTCGATCCAGAAATTCTTACCCTCTTCCTCAGAAGGTCTGCCGAGAGCTACTGTATAGAGACGCTCTACGAAGTCAGCAAATGTAAGATTACCGTTTCTTACACCGAACTGGGCATCGGAATACTTGAAAGGTGTGCAACCCTCAGCGCAATCTTCCTCAGCAACAGCGTTGGAGAACTTACCGCCGGAGATAAAGCCCTTGATAGCCTCAAGACCCTCAGAAGCATACTTGCCTACTGCAGTAGCCTTATCACTGTCGAACTCACCGCCGGAGATGTTAACCTTAGGCTCACCCTTAGGATATCCGCAGTTGTCGATTACCAATGCATCGCCTGTAGCGTCAGCACCGTTGTTGTTCACAACACGATCTGTCTTCTCACCGTTAGCTGAGAGCTTACCGCCGGAGATGTTAAGTGTACCGGACTTGATGTAATAAGCTGTAGCACCTGAGATTGTACCGCCTGTCAATGTAAATTCGCCGGAAGGCTGGTAAACACCGATCGTTCCACTTGCGATGTGACCACCGGAAATAGTAACCTTAGCATCCTTCTCGGAACTACCGTTTGTAGCAAGAGCAAAGTTCACAGCTGAAATGGAACCGTCGGAGATCTCAACTGTAGCAGCATTATCACCGATACCGATACCGTAACCAGCGGAATCAACAGAACCGCCTGCAACCTTAATAGTAGCAGCATCGCCTTCAAATGCGTAAACTGCATAACCTTCTATATTGGAACACTTTACAAGACCGCCGTTAAGAGTAACTGTACCTTCCTTAACAGAGATAGCCTTTGTACCGGACTCGATCGTACCACTATCGATAACGAGGTTACCCTCGAATGCATAAAGACCGGCTGCGCTCTCTGAGATAAAGTAACCCTTTTCTTCTTCAGAAGAATCTTTGATGGTTACTGTTGCTTTGTTGGAAACAGCAAGAGCATAATCAGCACTTGTGTCTGTAAATGTGTAACCATTAAGGTCGATCGTAATATCCTTATCGATCGTTACAGCACCAGCTGCAGAACTGTCTGCGATGAGCTGGACTGTGTCACCTGCTTTAGCAGCAGCGATGGCATCACTTAATGAGCCGAATGATGATTTTCCTACCTGAGCGACATCTGAAGCTGCAAGAGCAGAAGTTCCAAATGCACCGACGAACATTGTCAGTGAAAGAACACTGGATGCAACGGACAGAGACCTTTTATGGGTCTTTGCTTTTTCTGATATCATAACGGTACCTCCTTTAACCGCACATAATAATTCTTACCGAAACCACAGTTCTATACAAGAATTGTGAATACATAAAGATACAGAAAAAATTATAAAGCACCTTTGATTTATTGGCAAGGCATATTCAGAAAAAAAAGAGAATTTTGTTAATTATCTGACTTCCATATCATTCATACAACAAACGTTCGGTATTAATCTTATACACATACTGTGTACCGAACAGCCATCCGTACTTAAATCTCGTACTGGCAGATTCAAATACCATATATACAGAATCAGATGACGAGGTAACGCCCTCGCAATTCGGCGGTACTTTTATCCTCTTTATAAGAGCAACATCTTCGAATACGAATACAGGTATCATATTACCATGATAGTCGTATGAATAGTCCGCCATTTGAACTACTTTTCTAAAATCATATACATAAAGTATCGATTGGTCAAATTTACTGGATGAAGCAGAAAGATACATCTTACCTGAACTATCCATACACATGCCCTGGATAGAGCTTCCGATCGACAGCGCCATGATAGCTTTATCGCTTACGCCGTACTTCTCTTCGTCAGAAAAAGGATATGCAAAGACCATTGCAGTATTAAGATTTCCGTGCGGTGATACCATATGATGTTCCTTATTGGTTACAAACTTGGACATATACTGATATTCACCGATATAAAGACAGTTACCGTAAACAAAGCAGAATGATGAGTTGCTGTCAGTCTTGATCGTACCTACTATCTGCACCTTGTCCTTTGTCTTATCCAAAACATCCTTTTTCGAGAGAACATAACATTTACTGTTTCCGCCCGTTACATAAACATAGTCACCATGACATGCCACTCCGCCGGAATGCCATTTGAATTCCTTGCCTTTGGAATTGATGATACTCTTGGAATACTTATTGTTATGTTCATCTATCACTACAAGATTCGAATAACCTTTTGGATATTGATATCCGCTTACGATAAAGCAATTTTCATCTTCAAGATATTCGATTCCCTGCGGAACAAGCGTCGAGATCGGGCTGACGATCTGAAATTTGGGCGTAGAATTCATGTAGAACTCAAAATACGGATACAGATATGTACCGTACAAGAATAAAAGAAGCAACAAAAATACCAAAATCAATATCTTTATCGCCCTGACATAAAGATGTTCCTTTAGTTCCATAAATGCCCTCAGATTGCTCACTTACTTCATTATAAACATAAATTCTTTTTTAAGTATTGCCAATTGCAAAAAAGTGATATTTTTTTCTGTTCCACTTCCGACTCACCCTTAGGGTGAGCAGAGTGCGACTAAGCCGGTTCGTGACTCACCCTTAGGGTGAGCGAAGTGCGACT
>CADCPU010000006.1 GCA_902803365.1 Oscillospiraceae bacterium | reverse complement strand
TCGTGCTCGCGACAGTGATCTGGACGGTAAAAGATACAGTACTTTCCTGCCACGACTCTCTCGAGGACTTCGTCAAGGCAAGGCTCAACGGTCCTGTAGAAGGCTACAAGCAGGGCTTTGAGTACGGTCTTGCAAGAGGCAGGGTCGGATTTATCTTCCCGTTGGTAGTAATGCTGAGATACGCAGTCAACGGTACGGGCAACTTCATCGCCATCTGGCTCTTGCAGTACATCCCGGTATTCATGAATGTGGGACTTCTTACGTATATCATCGCCAAGAAGTTCAATAAGACATACGCGCTCTTCTTCCCGGTATTCTTCCTGGGACTTTTGCAGATCGACGTATGGCACAGCCTTATCACATGTTATCCGCTCGACTTCATGTACGGACTCTTCATCTCTGTTACGGGCGTATATCTCTTTGAAGGCTACCTTAGCAGGAAGTTCGACGGCTCTGCCAAGAAGACGAATGTCATAAGGCTCATCATATCCGCATTCCTCTACTATGAATCACTCACCGTATACGAGGCCTTCATCGTAATGGCGCTCGCTTATGCGGTCATCGCACTTAACTATGCACTCAAGGCAGGCGGCAAGGGCGAGATCAAGAAGATCATCGTAACTTTCGTTAAGTCCCTCATCCCGCACTTTGCTGTAGCGGTCGTCTATATCGCAGTCCTCTTCTTCATCAGGGCTCATCCGATCGTTGATACGGCCGTATCCAATATCGGCGGCACGACCGAGTTTAAGTATTTTGCACTTCCTTATGCGGTATATTCCCTCGGAATGTTCCCGCTCGTTGATATCAGAGTACTCGCATCGATCAAGGATCTCTTCTTCCACTTCAGCAGAAGAGGACTCCTCGAAGCCGCTGCGGCAGCTGCTTCGCTCTTCGCGGTCACGATCATCGGACTTGTCAGATACCGTTCGATGCAGCCTGAGGAGAGACGCAAGGAGAAGAGAACTCTGCGCGTTATGCTCCTTTGCGGCGTATTGTTCGCGATGACCTTTGCGATCCCTCATTCGCTCATCCCGAGCTATCAGGAGTGGGTAAATGTCGCTCACGTAGGTGGCTATGTCCCTACGACGATCTGCTACTTCGGCTGGAGCGTTGCGCTCTTTGCGGCATACTTCCTCGTGCTCGAATTCGTAGCTGCAAGAAACAAGATGATCAGGAGCTGCTACACTCTCGGAGTCACTTTCTTCTTCTTTATCGCAGTGTTCCTGACGTTCGGTATCAACGTTAACTTCAGGAATATCGAGACCACTAGCGGAACATGGACATCGCACAAGGCACAGACATTCTTTAACATCCTCCATAACGACGAGTTCAAGAACAGGAATATCCGGAAGCTCTTCGTTACGGGCATGGACGGTATCCACAACAATATCGAACTTAATGAGTCTCTCGCTGAGCATGAGCTTGGCAGGGATATCGAGATAATCAACGATTACGACGAGTTTAAGAGCGTTTACAGCGACCCAGAGGAGACGGCATGCTACCGCTACGATTCCGACGCTTACGCAGCTCTTCTTATCGAACCTGAGAACTTTGAGTCCTACGACAAGCGCTGGACGACAGACGAGCCTATGTATCTCTATACTTCTTACGAGGGCGAGTTCATGATCGTTTACCGCTTCAAGAACGGTATCATGCAGTCCGTTAACGTTAATTGCGACGAGAACGGATGTTACGTCGATCTGGGCGATGACGTTGCTGTCAACTCGATCGACATCAGACGTGTAAGATAACGTCAAAAGAGAGGAGATCGATCATATGGTCGGTACTGTGTATACAGTCATCAAGGCTTTCTGCATACTGGCGGCGATAATCGCCTACGGCGTATTTTTCGCGAGCCGCATATCCAAGCGCAACATAGTCGAGATCGTCATCTTCTCGCTGACTTCGACGGTACTTACGTATGCATGTGTTTCTGCTTTCCTTCTCGTATTTGACGTATTCTCGATCTTTACCGCTTCGATCCTGACGGGCGTTGTCGCTATCGGTGCCATGAGCTATAACCTAATAAAGAAGCTCAAGCCTTCTGCGGACTTCAACGTCAAGGGTTACGTTATCCCGATCGTCATCGCGCTCATCATGGCGCCTTTTGCTCTTATGATGCCGCACGAGTACTTCGGAATGGGCCAGGACGAGGGCGTTTACCAGACGGAGGCGATCTTCTATGCCAGGGGCATCAACAACAAGCAGGTCGACTTCAGGGAGGCAAGCTTCGTTGAGGACGCTTATGTAAGGGGCAACTTCCTTGGCGGTCTTAAGACCGACGACAAGTTTCTGGGATATAGCCACTATAACAGCACGAACATGATGACCGTTTTGACGGGCGAGATGCATGAGGGCGTGAGCGAGTGGTCGATGATCTTCCACGGCCTTCACACCTATTCGGCGCTGCTCGGATTGTGGAGTACCTTTTTCGGCATCGAAAATATGATGAACTTCAATTTCTTCCTCGCGGTCCTTGTGATCTTCTGGATCCACATGATCACGGGAAGGCTCAAGCTCAAAAACTCCGCGAGAGCCGCATCCGCGCTCATCTTCGCGCTGAGCCCGCTCGTCATCTGGCTCTCCAAATCGACTCTTTGCGAGCTCATAATCACGGTCGTCTGGATGGTATTCATCTATAACATCCTGGGCAAGAGCAGGAGCGAGATGATCCTTGCATCGTTCTGCCTCGGTATCTACGGCCTTGTCCACATCTC
>CADCPU010000005.1 GCA_902803365.1 Oscillospiraceae bacterium | reverse complement strand
GATGTGCGCTTCGTTATCGAGGCGGGCGGAACGAGGTATTGGCAGAACGATTACTGCAGTCCTTCATATAACACGAGACTTCTGATATCAGACGGTTCGATATCCGTGCTTGATAAGGTGCAAAGAAGGAATATGGGCGATGCGGCGACACTGGCTGATTTCTTGAACTGGGGAATAGAAGAGTATCCGTCCGAGCATATGGGTGTGATACTTTGGGATCACGGCGGCGGAAGTGTCAACGGTATCTGTTTTGATGAGCTCAGTGGAAGTGATTCCCTGACATTGCGCGAGATGGATGCGGCGCTTTTGAGTGCTTATCAGAATATGACCTGTAAGTTTGATTTCATAGGTTTTGATGCCTGCATCATGGGCACCATAGAGACTGCCAATATCCTTGCTACATATGCGGATTACATGTATGCCTCTGAAGAGAGCGAGCCGGGCTACGGCTGGGATTATAAGGCTATCGGAAAGTTTCTGGCAAATGATCCTGACAGCGACGGCCTTGAACTCGGTAAGGTAGTCTGCGACAGTTTCCTTGATGGCTGCTTAAAGACTGAGGGCGGCGATATCGCGACCTTGTCAGTTACTGACTTAAGCAAAGTGGACAAGTTCCTTGAAGATTACAATCTGTTTTCGAAGTCTCTATATGAGGCGACTGAAGATGCCGAGGTCATGGCAGAGATCGCACGAGGCGTATCCAAGGCAGATACCTTTGGTGCCAATAACAGGATCGAAGGCTATACGAACATGATGGATCTCGGAGGTCTTATAATTTCATGTGGCGATATAAGCGGAGCACGCGAAGTATTTAATGAACTCTTGAACGATCTGGTCGTATATAACGTCACCGGTGATCTTCACAGGAATGCAGCAGGTCTTGCGACTTACTATCCGATCGTGATCCAGGGCTCTTCGGAACTTGCGATCTTCAGCACGATCTGTGTAAGCCCGTATTATCTGTCTTTCGTAGACAGGCAGGGTAAGGGGAATGTCAACTCTTCGAATTCCTCCTACGATTATGCGGATGATCTTCTTCAGATATTGGAACTTTGGGGATTCGGCACATCAGAATCTTATACGGTCGATTCTTCGACAGGCTACTATGAGTATGAGCAGGAGGAGTCGTCATACTGGGATTACGGTGACGATGTTTCTGTTACGGGAGAAAGCCCTCTCATCACTTTCCAGGATAAGCCGCAGGTAAACGAGGACGGCAATTACTGGTTCTCGCTCGACGAGAACGGTTGGAACAACACGTCCGATGTCTATGCCGTAGTATTTGAGGAGTTCGAAGACGACATACTCGAGCTGGGTGAGACATATGATGTCATCTGCGATTGGGAAAACAATTACTTTGCCGATATGTTCGACGGATACTGGATGTCTCTTCCTGACGGTCAGAACCTCGCGACTTATCTCGTTGAACTTGACGAGGATCATATCCTCTATACTTCTCCTATCCTCTTAAACGGCCGTGAGACCTACCTCAGGATCCGTCAGGATGCCGACTGGTCGATCACCGTAGAAGGAGCATGGGACGGAATCGATAATACCGGTGCCAGTGCCAGAAATATCATCGAGATCGGCAAGGGTGATGTCATCACGCCTCTTTACTATGGAGAGGAAGACATCTATCGCGGTGACGAATATAAAGTAAGCGGACAGTTCGAGATCGAATACTGTCCGCTTGAAGATGCTGTTTACTATTATGCTTTCGATATCGAAGATGCTTACGGAGATTATCTCCTGACTGACTTCGTTGCTTTCGAGATCGACGGTGAAGAGATCTTCTTCCTTGAAGATTAAATAACTACATCGTCTGCATCGCTTGAACCTGAAGATGACGCATCGTCTTTCTTAAGACCCGGGCCTGAACTCGATACGGGCCAGGTGACAGGTGCCGCAAACTTTCCGATAGCAGGCTTAGGCGGTTCCTTGTCAGGCGCATTGTCGGGATTACAGTGATAGCATGTCTCTTCGCCTTCCGGGATCGAGAATCCGCATAGAGGACAATACTTGATCTCAGGGAGCTCATAATCATCAACATAAGCCATCGGATTAGTGGCCTTCCTGTGCTCTCGTATCGTGTGCTCCAACTCGAGCTTGTAAAGTTCTGCAGATCTGTTCTGAGCCTTCTTGAAAGCAATGTGCTGTATTCCGAATGCTATTGCGGCCCAAACCATTCCGAGAAAGAAGAAGATCATCAGATAGAGCGGTGCCTTCGCTACCAGCAAAAGACTCGAAAAAGTAATGAGTGCTACGACTCCGAAAACATTCTCTTTATCGAAGAGTATCATGAGCAGGATACTTGCTGCGATGATGATGCCGAGCTTGGAAAACATCAGGGGCAGGTCCTTGTAGAGACAGAATATGCATACGAGTGCATATACGGCATTAAAGATTATGTATGACTTAAAGCCGGTCTCTCTTTTTTCTCCCACGATATGAAAAACAGGGGGAAATCGATTGATTTCCTCCTGATACATTTTTTCAAAATCCTCATCTTCAAAATGAGTTTTTTTCTTGAACAGTTGATCTAATTTCATAAATCTCCGTTAAAGATATCATTCCTGACCGTCTGTAGGGTTATCAACAGGCTCATCTGTGATAACCGGTTCATCTGTGATAACAGGCTCATCCGTGATAACAGGTTCATCTGTGATAACAGGAGCATCTGTAGGTGTAGCCGGAACAGGTGTTGCCGTAGCAGGTACCGGTGTAGGTGTAGCAGGAACAGGTGTTGCCGTAGCAGGAACCGGAGTTGCCGTTGCAGGAACAGGTGTTGCTGTAGGTGCCTTAGTTGGTTCCTTAGTAGGAGCCTTTGTAGGTTCCTTGGTCGGTGCCTTTGTTGCTTCAGGTGCCTTAGTAGGAGCCTTTGTTGCCTCAGGAGCCTTCGTAGGTGCCTTTGTGTTTGTAGGAGCCTTTGTAGCTTCAGGTGCCTTCGTAGGTGCCTTAGTAGGTGCCTTTGTAGGATCCTTGGATGTATTAGCAGGCTTTACAGTTGCAGTAGGCTTAACGCCAGGCTTTGTTGTAGCTGTAGGAGCCTTTGTGTTTGTAGGCTTTGTTGTAGGGTTCTTAGCGGAAGATGCCTTAGGTGTAGCAGTAGGCTTCTTGGAACCGCTGTTGTTGGAGTTGCTCGTAGGAGCTGTGTTACCGGAATCAGCAGGAGCGTTATCCTCTGAAGAAGAACCGGAATCAGCTACTTCTGCAGTCTTATCATCCTTCTTGTTGTCCTTAGGCTTCTTTGTAGGACGAGGAGTGTTTGTTGCCTTCTTCTGTGTAGAGGATTCTTCTTCCTCATCACCGGAGATAACCTCGATCTCCTCCTCTTCCTCTTCGATCTCCTCGTCGTCACTGCCTGCCGGCTTAGGTGTAGCCGTAGGAGGGAGTGTCTCGATGGACTCTTCCTTAAGAGCATCCTTAACTTCCTCGGAGTAAGCCATATCATATGTGCCGCGTGCGAGCATCAAGATCTTGGAAGAATTCCACTGGCAATCCTTACAGCACTTTGTGAGGAGAGCAGTATCCTTACGGAGCATTGTGATAGCGAGAGCAGGGAGGTGTTCCTCAACTACCTTGGACATGTTGAGGTCAAGGCCCTTCTCTGTGCTGAGCTTGAGCTTTCTTCCTGCAGGGACTTCAACAGTCTTTGCTTCGCCTGTTGCAGGATTCTTTACATCTACGATTGCCTTACCGTTTGTGATTACAAGGATGTTGACCTTGGAACCTTCGATCTTAAGGTAACCGGAGCAATTATCTACGTTTACAGACATGAAGTTGGATTCAACAGTGAACTTCTTTCCCTCTGTCTGAGCATTCTTAGCTTCAAAGAAGCAACCGCCGGCAGTGAGCTGAACCTTGTAGTCTTTGCCTTCCTTGAAATAAGTTGCTTTTGTATTCTCTTCGAGAGTACAGAAGTTTGTCTCATCGATCTCAACAGATGCCAAGCTCTCACCGAATGTGCTTACCTGACTTCCGCTCTTGATACGGACGTTACGTGTTACTTTGTCGGAAGATCCGTTTGTCTCGACGGAAACAAGACCGACTGCACGGGTGATACCCATTGTCTTTTCCTTGTACATTCCGTAGATGAAATAAGAAGCAACACCTGCTGCGATAAGAACGACAGCGATGATAGCAATGATGAGGATCATCTTTTTCTTCTGCTTACTTTTGTTAACAGGTCTCTGCAAATAAGTTATATTATCCACAACAACAGCCTCCAATTAATAAATGAAAAAAATCATATTAAACAAATATATTTTAATTTCTTTCCGTTTCATATTCAAGGGCATTATATATATAAGCATTAATTATAATTTACCGGTTAATTGTGACAGTTGCTCAAAAAAGGAAGAAGATTATGGAAAATGCTCTTGAAATTGGCGTTGATTTCCTTTAGGCTCAACAGTGTTGAGAAAAGACTCGGAGGTAATTTATGGATATTGTCTGTCTTGATATGGAGGGCGTTTTGGTCCCTGAGATCTGGATCGCTTTTGCGGAGGAATCGGGTATCCCCGAACTTAAGAAAACTACCCGCGACGAACCTGATTACGATAAGCTTATGAGATGGAGACTCGGTATCCTTAAAGAGCATGGCCTCGGTCTTAAGGAGATCCAGGATGTAATAAGCAGGATCGACCCTCTTCCGGGTGCAAAAAAGTTCCTGGATGAATTGAGAAGTGAAGCTCAGGTTATCATCTTGAGCGATACATTTACACAGTTTGCAATGCCTCTTATGGCAAAGCTCGGTTATCCTACATTGTTCTGCAATACTCTCGAGGTAGCAGAGTCAGGTGAGATCACGGGATTTAAGATGAGGATCGAGAATTCCAAGCTTACCACCGTTCGCGGTCTCCAGGCCATGGGTTTTGAGACTATTGCAGCAGGCGACAGCTATAACGATCTTGCCATGATCAAGGCAAGTAAAGCAGGTTTCCTTTTCAGGAGCACGGATAAGATCAAAGCTGATAATCCTGACATTCCTGCAGTTGAAGAATTTGATGATTTCCTTGCTTTGATAAGGGGCGCGCTCAACTGATATTTTTGCTCGAAAACAGAGGGGTATCACTTCACGGTGATGCCCCTTTTAGATTGCTCTTTGACAGATTGGATCTTTTTAATCGAGAGGTGCCGGCTCGGCTCCTGTTCCACGCATTATCTCTAAGATCTTTTCTTCCTCATCAAGATGCATGAGATAGACTTTGATCCCTTTTTTTACGATATCCGCTATCTGAGCCTTATACTTTTCGCACCGGATGTGGACAGGCGAATCGTAGTATGTTACTTCGGTGTATAAATACGATCCTTCCGTAAGGTACGGAATATAAGGATCGAGAGTATTGGTGTCGCCTGTATAGACAACCCTCGTGCCGTTTATATCCAGGCAGTAACCGAAGCACTTGCCCTTGAGTTCCTCAGAGTGCGTTGTAGGTATCGATGTTACGTACCAGTCTTTGTTTAAGTCCTTACCTTCGATCAGTTCATACCAAGATCTTCCGCATCCTTCGATGTTTCTGAACAGGTAATTCAAGTCGTCGAGAACTTCCTTTGAAGGTGCAACTACAGTAACGGGAGTGCCGGTAAGGAAGTAGTTATAGTCGATCAGCATAGCCGTTCCGCCTGCGTGATCACCATGCGTATGGGTTATCAACACATAGATGTGATCATAAGACTTAAGATCTTTTTTCTTCAATTTGACGAAAGCGCTTATAGGGCAATCGAGCAGTATCAGCTCATTGTTCGCGACAAAATAAGCACTGTTGTTCTCGTCCATAAAGGCGGAGCCTCTTCCCAAAAACTTCAACATATCCTATCCTCCAGATGGGGTGATTATATCATCGCTTATCAAAGAAGAACTACAAATATGTGACAAAACTGCTTTTTTTCCTGTGTTATATATTTTATGGAGCATTTTCCGCCGTAATTGTGTATAAATGATTGGTGTTGCATCTGATTTTTCTTTCAGATATCAAAAAAAATAATTATTTTTGCAACAGAACCGGATCATGCATCGTCAAATAGATGTGTATGATTTTATGGGAGGGCGATTTGTTGAAAAGAAAACCTGTGATAATGATCGCAGTCATGGCAATGTTGTTGCTGGCGTCATGTTCTTCTGATCTCGGCTTTTTTAGTGAGACGGAGAACACTTCGAGCATAACCATTTTGCCCGGAGATACATCAGTAGAGTCGGATGAGAACGAAGAAGCGGGTGAGATCACTACGGGATCATCTGAAGATAATATCGTTGAAGCCAATAAGATGCCCGCATATGAAGAGTGCGATTTTACGGATGAAGATTATTTCAAGGAAAAACCCGAGACCATTCCTCAGGATGTTGTTTATACACAGCCCGGAGATACCATGTTCAGGGACGATCTTAAAGATGACATATTGCTGAACGATGCCAACGAATTGTTCGAAAAGGGTTACGTGATAACTTCAGCCGAGCAGTTGGCGCAGCAAGGGGCATGCATAGGAGTAGATGAGGACCATTATCTCTACAGAGGGTTTGCTGCCATCTATTTTACGGAAGACAGGTTGGAAGTCACGGATCTTGTTTATGAATATATCCTGCCTAAGGAAGCATTCGACTTGATGATGGAGCCGTATAAAGGTTATGAATATTCGGAGTCGCAGCAGGGGACCAAATTCTTTTATACGGTAGAAGATTCCCTGTATATCTCCTACGATACTGCCACGGAGGTTATGTATTACAGTACTGAGCCTGTAGGTTGATATTGCAATTTATGGTAATTTAGTTATAAAATCCTCATATGCTTTATGCGTGTGAGGTTTTTTAATGAAGTTAAGAGCGGCATTTACCATCATTACATGTTCCGTACTGTTCCTCGGAATGACGGCATGTTCATCATCTCAAGGTCCTGTAACGCCCGGGTCTCTCGTTGCGACGATCCCGCAGGGGTTTGTGTTCCCTGAGGAAACAAGTGAGGTGAATATCGATCCTGACTATTTCAAGCCGTATCCTGTTGAGGATGAGGACGAGGATGAGAAAAAGGAGCCTGTCATCAAGTACGGCAAGGACGGTCTCCCGCTCCCTGAAGGTCCGGAATCAGATCTGGATGATAATGTCCTTATCGTTCTTTCCAAGGATTTCATTGATGACGGATACACGTATTACCCGGCAGAAAAGGTCGCAGAGGATTCCTTCTTCCTGGGTACCGACGATTACTACTTCTACAGGGGATTTATGGCGCTTCTCGAGGATGATGCGGGATTCCATGTGAGATATAACGTGATCGCTCCTATAGAACTCATAGAACAGACGGTTATAAAAGACTTTGACTGTGAAAAGACCGAATCGGGAAACAAGGTCGTATATAAGGTCAAAGATAATGACAATATAGTCCTCGAGTTTGACAGGACAACGAATCTTTTCAGATATTACATCGATATGCCCCATACATAACGGGGCATATTTTTTTGCCCTGATGCAACATTATCTCCTTTGGCATCGTCCAATAGATACAACAAAAACAGGAGATATCTGACAATGAAGAGATTTGTTATTACAACCGCACTGCTCGTTATCACGGCAGCAGCATCAAGCGCATGTGCAGGGAGCAGGGCCGCCGCATCGGGGACCTACCAGAGCGCGGAAGTAATGATAAGACAGACTGCTGCGGAAGAGATCTCGGAGACCTCAGCTGCATCGGATTACTATAATCCCGATACGATGAAGGAGTTCCCGGAAAGCGCTTCGGGACTCATCACGGATTCCGAGTTGACGCTCGATGTCGATACCATCTATGACGAAGGTCTTAAGAAAGCGGCTCTTGATCTTGTGTCCGAGGGATACAAGGTCTGTTCGGCCGAACAGCTTGGCGAGGCTGGTTCCGGAATGGGAACCGGCGATGCATATTTTTACGACGGATTCTATGCCGATATGTCTGACGGTCAGTATGTCTATGCCGAGTATCGCTTAAGATGCACGGAAAAAGATCTGACTGATTGCCTTGGTTATGAGAAGTCTCGTGAGGAAGGCGATACGATAATCTGTATCTCGGGCGAGGAGTCTGATTTGATCTCCTATACATACGACAGGAATACGGGTGTATTTACCTGTTCGTACAGATTTCCTGTCGGAGATCAGGCTGAACAATAAGACCGTAAAGGTCCGGAAATATATATTATTCTCTGCTGGAGGAGCCGCTTCGATGATCTGATCGAGGCGGCTCTTTTCAATGCTTTTTCGAAAATACCAGAAATGCAAAACAATACAAATTTATCGAAAAACGATAAAAAACGCTTGCAAAACGATAACGATGGTGATAGTATGATGTCATCCGATCGGTATTGGAGGAAAACTATGGAAAGCAATAAGATAACAGACAGTTCCCGCAGGGTGATCAATATTACTTTGGCAGTGGCTGCGATCATATTCGTATGTTGCGTTGTGGCTGATATATTCGGTCTTACGATATGCAGATTCGTATGGTCAGAAAACCTTTTCTACGTAGGTGACGGCAGCAGCCGTGATTATGAAGGAATGCGTTTTACTATCTTTGTAGCGATCTTTTACCTCTGTACATTCCTGACCTACGGAATACTCTTCAGTGTTGCAAGACTCCTTTTCAACATCAAGAAGGGAATAGTTTTCGATAAGGTCAATACAAGAATGATGAAGTATATCTCCGCAGGATGTTTTGCAATATGCTTCCTTTGCCTGGGCGGAATGATCATTGACGTAAGTCTGGTCGTCGTGGCAATAGTCGGTGCATTTGTGGGACTTATCGTGCAATGCGTTCGTATCGTTATGGATAAGGCGATCGATATGCAAAATGAATTGGATCTGACGATTTGAGGTGTTGTGTATGGCTATTATTGTTAATCTTGATGTTATGATGGCAAAGCGCAAGATCTCGGCAGGCGAACTTGCGTCGAAGATAGGTATCACTCCTGCAAATCTCTCGATCCTCAAAAATCAAAAGGCCAAGGCGGTAAGGTTCGGGACACTCAATGACATATGCAGAGTCCTTGAATGCCAGCCGGGCGATATCCTGGAATACGTAGAGGATTCCAACTAATCAGCGAGGTACAATATGAATACCCAGATCAAGAAGGCAGAAGTCTTAAAATACATCTGCTTAGTGTTAAGTTACGTTTTTTCCTATGCTTACGTTAATATGATCTCAGAGGGAGAAACCCCTTTTGAGACGACGATCTACATGGTCTGTCTGTCAGCGGCGGCCGTTATCTGGCTCGAGCTTACGATGAAGCAGCAGGAATATCTCGGAAGAGCCGAATTTACCAAGACACGCAGATATGAGACGCGTTTTTGGGAAGTCATCCTTATGGCGCTGTCTGTCTCGACATACTTCGGTATGAGGAGCGGATATGAATATCTGTTTATCCATCTCGTGGTCATCTATATGGTCGCATGCGGAACGGGACATCTCCTTCGCGGAGAATCGAGCTGCGTCCTGCCGTTCGATATGATCAACAGCTCGTGCAGGATCGCCTTTGCGAATTTTCCTGCAAGGATCTTCTCGATCTACGATACGGTCAAGCTCCGTCGTGAAGAGAGCGGAAATACAGGTAAGAAGACGAATTGGGTCAAGGTCCTTATCGTACTTGGTGTCATTGGCCTTTGTATCGGTATATTCGGTGCGGCTCTGGCTAATCTTGCGGCGCTTGACGAGAACTTTCAGCGTGCGGCGGATATCATCGCTGAATTTATCCGAAAACTTGATTTCGCTGAGGAGTTCCTCAAATTCATGATAAGCATCCCCATAGGTGCATTCCTCTTCGGTATGTTCCAGGGCAGCATCAGGTTCCAAAACAGTTTTGAGAAGCGCACGATGAAGTCCGTCGATGAGCACATCGGTAAGGTTGCCGTTGTTCCTCATGTACTCTTCTCGATCATCATGGGCATATTTATTGTTACTTATATAGTTTTCTATATCTCACAGGCAACATACATGTTCAGTGCTTTCCAAGGTGTGCTGCCTGAGGAATTTACGGCTTCGAGATATGCGGTAGAGGGTTTCTACGAACTTATCAATGTAGTCCTCATCAACTTTACGCTCCTTGCTCTTGTCAGATTGTTCTGCGTGAAGGACAAGAAGATCATCAAGGTAATGTCCGTCATCCTCATGATCGAGAGCATGATCTTTGCTTCGATCTCTGCATCCAAGATCATTCTCTATATGACGAGATTCGGCTATACGGAGGCAAGGACACTCGGACTTTGGGGAACGATCGTCGTATTTGCAGGTGCGATCCTCGCGATCGTAAATATCGTTACCGGAAAGAAGACGTTCAAATATTGGTTCTGGTTCTCGGCAGTAAGCTTTGTAGTGATAAACTTCATCGCTTATCCGTTCATGGTAAAAGGGAAGATGCTGCCGTACGAAAAATGCTTATAACATGGAATAACAGCGGCTGTTGCGATGTTTCGCGGCAGCCGTTTTTAATGTTAAGATAATCCCAAATGAGGCAAATAAAGGGCAAACGGACAAAAAGTTTGACAATCAAAGTAATCTTGCTATACTGACATTAAATCAAGACTGCTTTAGAATTTATGTCAAAGGAGGGTTGATCATGGAAGCTTTATTGGGATTAATGCTTATGTATTCCGTCGGGATCACCATAGCGTTCTTCTGCGTTCTTAAGTCCAGGAACCGCTATGTCTCCAAATCGGAATTCCTCACAAGAAAGATCAAAGAGATGATGGAACACAGCGCTGTCCAAAGGCCTGTTTCAAAGCCGGTTGTTCAGCAGCCTGTTCAGCAGCCTGAAGCATCAAAGACCGAAGAGGCAAAGCCTGCTTTTGTTCCTGCCGAAGCTCCAAGGCCGCAGACAGTTGCATCTGTACCAACTCCTGCTCCTAAGCCTGTTGCCCCGGCACCTCAGCCAAAGGAGAAGAAGGTTACTGCGATCGGCGTATCATTTGCAGTAGGCGTTCTCCTTCTCGTTATCTCGGCAGCCGTATTTATCTCTGCCACATGGCACACCTTGGCTCCTGGCATCAAGTGCGTAGTACTCATGGGCGTAGTCGCTGTTGTTTACGGCCTCAGCGCTTTCAGCAGAAAGAAGCTCGATCTTGATAAGACCGGATCAGGACTTTTCGTACTCGGCAACCTTTTGGTACCGATGGCGATAGTCGTAGGCTTTATGGCTTTCGATATGCAGAGCGAGACTTATATAATGCTCCTGTCATGCGCGTTGTCGTTTGTCATAACCGGATTCATCGGATACAAGATATTCGGTACCAAGTTCCACGTCGCAGTCGGCTACTTCGGTTTTGTCTGGTCGGTGATCTTTATCTGCATGCAGACGATCGAGGCGAGCACGGGCTTTGTTCTCGGAATCTGTACGGCAGCGCTCCTTACGGGTATCGTCTACTTTGTCGCTCCTAAGCTCAAGTTTTTCGACTGGTTCGCGGAGATCTCCTGCTATGCGGCAGTATCGGGCTTCATCGGAGCGTTCTTCCTTACAAAGGATCATTACTATTACGGACTCGTCGCTCAGATATTCTTCTTTGTATCCGCCTTCCTCATCACAAGAAGACGTGATTTCATGAAGTATATAACTCCGTTTATCGCAGTTGCAGTACTATGTGATTTCGGTGCGGAATTCTCGGTCAAGGAAGGATACATTATCTATGCGATAACGTTTATCCTCGCTACAGTTGCGTTCATCACGCTCTATAAGCTCACAAAGCAGGAGACATTTGTAAGCAACATCGCATTTGCAGGCGGTATCCCGGTCTGTATGTGGATCCTCTACGCAAGTGAACTTTCAAAGACTCATAATATACTTTTCTATACTATATATATACTTCCTGTACTCCTGGCACTTTGGGTGCTCCTTACATCGAAGATATCGATCGAACGCAAGTGTTACTGCTATTACCTGGCTCTTAACGTGGTCATCATGTGCCGCAACCTGATCCCGGACAGTGTCACGATGTATCTGCTCCTTGCATTTATGGTCGTTTGTGTGGCTATAAGTCTCAGGAAGAATATCGAGCATCTTGTCATCGCATCAAGCGCTGCATATGTCTGCAATCTGATCGTGACGGGTGCCGATAACTCAAAGCTTATCCAGAATAATGTGACACCGATCGTTATGGCTGGCATAGCGGCAGGTATATATGTGGCATATGTCTTCCTGAACAGGTCAAAGGAGGTCAAGGGTACAAGTTATCATTTGATCAGGATCAGCATCGCAGCGGTATATGCCGTAACCGGAATGATCCTTTTGACGTATTCTTTGACCAATAAGGAGCTCATGGTTCCTTTGGTATTCATAATAGTCATTAATGCCCTCTTTATCGTTGCATCTCTCGTTGATGTCGATAATTATCTCGGAGCTGTCGGAGTTTTCTTCCTTACGGTAAAGATCGCGTCGTTCCTGCAGTATCTCGGACTCAGCGCGATGATCACCGGACTTATCATAGGTGCCGTTTATGTAGTTATCGGAAGACTTCTTGTCTGCGAGAAAGTCTTCAGTAAGAACAGGATAGACTGGTTTACGGTCGCAGCATTCGTAACATG
>CADCPU010000004.1 GCA_902803365.1 Oscillospiraceae bacterium | reverse complement strand
GGTCTTGTTAAGGAACAGAGACCTTGCAAGCAGATCATCGAAGACATCATGAAGGAAGCTGAGGCATTGCTTAAGGTATGAGAAAGATAGCATTTGTTTATCCGGGTCAGGGCGTTCAGAAAGTAGGCATGGGCAAGGACTTCTATGATACTTTCGAAGAAGCAAAGGCAGAGATCGATCTTGCAACAAAGATCTCAGGCATCGACCTTTGTAAGCTTCTCTATGAAGAGAACGACAAGATCAACGAGACTGAATTCACTCAGCTTGCCATCGTTGCAACATGCAGCGCCATGACAAAGGTAATAGTCAATAAGGGCATCAAGCCTTCCATCGCAGGCGGCCTTTCACTCGGTGAGTATTGCGCACTACGTGCCAACGGCGCGCTCGATGCAGAGACCGTATATGATCTGATCCACAAGAGAGGCAAGTATATGCAGGAGAGCTCTCCTGACGTAGAAGGTGCTATGTCAGCAGTATTGGGCCTCGAAAAGTCTGTTGTAGAGGAAGTCTGCAACGGCATCGAAGGCGCTTATATCGCTAACTTGAACTGCCCGGGCCAGATCGTCATCTCAGGTGAGAAGAGCGCGATCGTAAAGGCAGGCGAGGAGCTTTCTGCAAAGGGTGCAAGGAAAGTAGTTCCGCTCAATGTATCGGGCGCTTTCCATTCTGCTCTTATGAAGGAAGCAGCAGATAAGCTCGAAGCTGAGCTTAAGAACGTAACAGTCAACGATATGGCATTCCCTTACGTAGCAAACGTTGATGCACAGATCGTAACTGACAGTTCCAAGATCAAGGACAATCTTACTAAGCAGGTCTATTCGTCTGTAAGATGGGAAGAAAGTGTAAGGAACATGATCGCTTGGGGAGTCGATCTCTTTATCGAGATCGGTCCCGGCAAGACGATCGCAGGTTTCCTTAAGAAGATCGACCCGTCAATGGAAGTCATCAACATCCAGACAGTCGAAGACTTAGAGAAGTTAAACAGTATCTGATAACAGGGAGGAATACATTATGGGCAGAGCAGCAATCGTAACGGGCGGCTCCAGAGGAATCGGAGAAGCGATCGTAAGAAGCCTCGCAGATGACGGCTTTGACGTAGCTATCATCTATCAGGGTTCCGTCGACAGAGCAAACGCTCTTAGAGACGATCTTATCTCTCAGGGCAAGAAGGCTATCGCGGTCAAGTGCGACGTTTCCAATGCCGCAGAAGTAGACGCAATGGTAGCTCAGGTAGTAGAAGAATTGGGCGGCGTTGACGTTCTCGTCAATAACGCAGGTAAGACCAAGGACGGTCTCATCATGAGAATGAGCGAGGATGATTTTGATTCGATCATCAACACAAACCTTAAGGGTGCATTCAACTGCACGAAGGCTGTTACATCCATCATGATGAAGGCAAGAAAAGGCCGTATCGTAAATATCAGTTCCGTAGTAGGTGTTACGGGTAATGCAGGTCA
Organism: Oscillospiraceae bacterium; assembly: GCA_902803365.1. The sequence goes on along the minus strand of CADCPU010000004.1, from coordinate 3,609 downwards.
GGCGAACTACGCTGCTTCAAAGGCAGGTATCATCGGCCTTACAAAGTCCGCAGCCAAGGAACTCGCATCCAGAGGCATCACTGTTAACAGCGTTGCTCCGGGATACGTAAGAACGGACATGACAGAAGTATTGAATGACAAGGTAAAAGAAGCAATCTTGAACCAGATCCCGCTCAAGCGCTGCGCAGAGCCTAAGGAGATCGCTGATGTAGTGGCCTTCCTTTGTTCTGACAAGGCTTGCTATGTAACAGGTCAGGTAATCAACGTTGACGGCGGAATGGTAATGTAAGGAGAAAAGGAAATGAACGGAAGAAAAGTTGTAATCACAGGTCTTGGTGCGATCACACCGATCGGTAATGATGTAAATACATATTGGGAAAGCCTCAAGGCAGGCAAGATCGGTATCGCTCCGATCACTAAGTTCGATACTACAGATTTTAAAGTAAAGCTCGCTGCAGAGGTCAAGGACTTCGATGCAACTGAGTATATGGATTTTAAGACAGCAAAGAGAACAGAGCTCTTCTCTCAGTATGCAATGGCCGCAGCTACACAGGCTATGAAGGATTCAGGCATCGATATGGAGAAGGAAGATGCATTCAGGATCGGATGTATCATCGGTTCAGGTGTCGGCTCCATGCAGGCAAACGAGCGTGAGCACGCAAAGCTCATGGAGAAGGGTCCTTCAAGGATCGCTCCTATGTATATCCCTATGATGATCTCCAACATGGCAGCAGGTAATGTTGCGATCCACCTGGGTCTCAAGGGTAAGAACATCGATGTAGTAACAGCTTGCGCTACAGGTACTAACTGTATCGGTGAGGCTTTCAGAGCTATCGCATACGGCGAGGCTGACGTTATCTTCGCAGGCGGAACTGAAGCTGCAGTTTGTCCTTTGGGCGTTGCAGGATTCACTTCTCTTACGGCTCTTTCCACAAATGAGGATCCTAACACAGCTTCAAGACCGTTCGATCAGGACAGAGACGGTTTTGTAATCGGTGAGGGAGCAGGCGTTCTCGTTCTCGAGGAAGAAGAGCGCGCTAAGGCAAGAGGCGCTAAGATCTACGCTGAGGTAGTAGGTTACGGTTCCACATGCGATGCTTTCCACATCACTTCACCTGCAGAGGACGGAAGCGGTGCAGGAACAGCAATGAAGTACGCAATGCAGGATGCAGGCATCGAGCCTTCACAGGTCGACTACATCAACGCACACGGTACGAGCACACATCATAACGACCTTTTCGAGACAAGAGCGATCAAGTTCGCATTCGGCGATGCCGCAAAGGATGTTCTCATCAACTCCACAAAGTCCATGACGGGACACCTTCTCGGAGGCGCAGGTGCGATCGAGGCAATCGATTGCGTCAAGTCACTCGAAGAGGGTTATGTACATATGACAGCAGGCTCCAAGAACAAGGGTGAGGAATGTGACCTCAACTATTGCTTCGGAGAAGGCGTAAAGAAGGATATCAAGTATGCTATGTCCGATTCACTCGGATTTGGCGGACACAACGCAGTCATCATTCTTAAGAAATACGAGGGGTGATCCAAATGGCAGCAGATAAGAATCAGACAATTTTCAGCGTCGACGATATGATCAGGCTCATGAAAGAGATGTCCAAGACGGGCCTTAAGTCCATCGAGTACAAGGACGGCGATTTCAGCCTGAAGCTCGAGGGTCAGGAAGCAGTCAGCATGGCAGCAGCTCCTCAGGGTGCAGTCCAGATCGTAAGACCGGAGCTCCCTGTAGTAGAGATCCCTGACGAGAACGCAGGCTTTGACGGTCAGATCGTAAAGTCTCCGCTCGTAGGCGTTTTCTACAGCGCTCCGAAGGAAGGCGCAGAGCCTTTCGTAAAGGTTGGCGATACGGTAAAGAAGGGCCAGAAGCTCGCTATCATCGAAGCAATGAAGATGATGAACGAGATCGAGAGCGAATTCGACGGCGAGATCACGGAGATCCTCGTCCAGAACGGCCAGAGCGTAGAGTACGGACAGGAACTGTTCGTGATCAAATAAGGAGTTACTTATGGAAAATAAACTCAACATTGAAGAGATCAAGGCAATACTTCCTCACAGAAGTCCTTTCCTTCTCGTAGATAAGATCGAAGATTATGTTCCGGGCGAATATGCTATCGGAACAAAGTGCGTAAGCTTTAACGAGCCATACTTTGCAGGTCACTTCCCTCAGATGGCTATCATGCCCGGCGTTTTGATCGTCGAGGCACTCGCTCAGACTGGCGCAGTCGCTATCCTCTGCAAAGAGGAGAACAAGGGCAAGATCGCCGTATTTACGGGCATCGACAACTGCAAGTTCAAGAAGCCGGTAGTTCCGGGTGACGTTCTGACACTCGAGACAAGGATCACTCAGGTAAGAGGTCCTATGGGTATCGGTGAGGCAAAGGCTACGGTCAACGGCGAGCTCAAGTGCAGCTGCACGATCAAGTTCGCTGTCATCGATAATTGATCGTCTTCGAAAAGAGGTTAGATAATGATCACTAAACTTTTGATCGCCAACAGAGGCGAGATCGCAGTCAGGATCATAAGAGCATGCAGAGAGCTCGGAATATCGACTGTTGCAGTCTACTCCGAAGCAGATAAGCACGCGCTTCACACGCAGCTTGCAGATGAAGCTATCTGTATCGGACCTGCTTCTTCGACTGACAGTTATCTCAACATCAGCCGTATCATAAGCGCGATCCTCGTATCGGGCGCAGACAGCGTCCATCCGGGATTCGGATTCCTGTCCGAGAGCGCCAGGTTCGCTGCTGCCTGCGAGAAGTGCAACATCACGTTCGTAGGTCCTAAGTCAGAGCAGATCGCAAGAGCCGGCAACAAGGCCGAGGCAAAGCGTACCATGATCGAAGCAGGCGTTCCGGTAATCCCGGGAAGCAGCGATGTCGCAACCGACATTGAGACAGGTTTGGAGCTCGCCGAGCTTGCTACATTTCCTGTAATCATCAAGGCTGCGGCAGGCGGCGGCGGTAAGGGCATGCGCGTTGCAAGGAACGAGATCGAGTTCGAGCGCGAGTTCCTTACGGCACAGAGCGAAGCCGCAAAGGCTTTCGGCGATCCTTCAATGTACATCGAGCACTATATCGAGCATCCGAAGCATATCGAGGTCCAGATCCTCGCAGATAAGTTCGGAAACGTCGTTCATCTTGGCGAGCGTGATTGCTCCATCCAGAGAAACCACCAGAAGATCATTGAAGAAGCACCATGTGCATCTCTTGATCCCAAGCTTCGCGAGAAGATCTGCGAAGCAGCTGTTAAGGCCGCCAAGGCCGTTAATTACGAGAATGCCGGAACCGTAGAGTTCCTCCTTGAGCCGAACGGCAAGTTCTACTTCATGGAGATGAACACGAGGATCCAGGTAGAGCATCCGATCACGGAGAGCGTAACGGGTATTGATCTTGTCAAAGAGCAGATCAAGATCGCATCGGGCCTTAAGCTGTCTTATGAGCAGAAGGATATCGTCATCAAGGGTCACTCGATCGAGTGCCGTATCAATGCCGAAGATCCTGAGCATAACTTCAGACCTTGCCCGGGTACCATCAAGGATATGTACCTTCCGGGCGGCCCCGGTATCAGGATCGACTCCGCGATGTATGCGGG
>CADCPU010000003.1 GCA_902803365.1 Oscillospiraceae bacterium | reverse complement strand
TAGTGAATTTTATCTTTGGATGAGGCGAAAAGCTGATTCCTTATGTTGGAATGAACGGGTCATTAAGATTTGATTAATTACATTGATTATTTGGAGGAGGTTGCTAAAATCCCCTTACAAATCACAAAATGGAGGATGGATATATGAAGAGATCCAAAGTATCTAAGAGTTTGATAAGTCTGGCTCTTATCGCAATGACGTCATTCGGTTATCTGACCGGTTATGCCGGCAGACTGTTTGCTGATGAGGAGAATAAGTCTCCTGATGATCTCGTGAGCAGATGCTATGAGGTGGTGCTCCACAGGGAACCTGAGTGGGACGGCTTTGAGTACTGGCATCTGCTTGTAACTGAAGACGGACTTACGGGCGGACTTCTGGCTGCGAACTTTGTTTTCAGTGACGAATACGTTAATGCTGGAACATCTGATGAGCAGTACATCAAAGATCTGTATAAGCTTTTTATGGACAGGGAACCTGATGCAGATGGGATCGCGTTTTGGACCGGTAAGCTGAGTGAAGGAATGAGCAGAAGTGATGTGTTCTCGGGATTTGTCGCTTCGGATGAATTTGCCGGTATCTGCAAGGAATGCAATATGAATGCGGGTTACTATAATCCGGCTTATTCTTATGAAGCATTGTGCGGAGTCAATTCTTTCGTTAATTCACTTTATATAAATACGCTCGAAAGACTCCCTGATAACGACGGCTTGAAGCATTGGTGTGAGATGCTCCTGACAGGAAATACAACAGCGATCGATTGTTCCAAGTTCTTTATCACCAGTCCTGAGTTTAGATCTCAGGACTTAAGTCCCGAATGGTATATTGCTAATTTTTATTTTATGTTCCTTGGGCGCGGCGCTGATGAAGAAGGATTGAATTACTGGATCTCCAAGCTCGCTGACGGTATGACGAAGGATGAACTCTTCGGAAGTTTTGTCTGCTCTGAGGAGTTCGCGGGTATCTGCGCAAAGAACGGAATAAATCTCGGTACCTATGTGCCTTCGGGTGAGAAGGACGATTTCTCGAGTGATTTTGAAAGCTATAAAGAGTCGAAGATCGCGACTTTGAACGGCCAAAAGGGAGAGATGTTCACTGCTGATACAGCATGCTGCGCTGAGGATGATAAGATCGTCATCTATATGGAGAAAGGCGTTACGATCCCGCAGGATTCTTTTGAGATAATCGAGATGATAATGAAGAGCGAGGAAGAAGTTCTGGGAATGTCATATAGCGCAAAGCCTTGTGAGTATGATTCTTATAAGAGTTTCTTCTACGGTAATCCGCTTACATTCAAGGACGTAAACAAAGATCAGTCCAAGGTGGAGATCTTTATCGCCAAGGATAAGCAGGATGGTGTAGTAGAGAATGCTACCGGTGAAAGAGTTTTTGTCTATGATTATGATCTGACTGAAGGCGGTTATCAGGTACTCTGCCATGAACTTGCTCACGTACTGTCGCTTCGCGGCAATATAGAGCTAGGTCCTGCTCTTGATGAAGGAATTGCATGCTATGCAGCTGAGCAGGTCGGAATGTTGAACGGATGGGATGTATACCAGACGACACAGTATTTTACTGATGAGAATGAAGATAACTCGTTTTATCTGCAGGGTGCATCGGCGCTCGATCCTATGGCGGAGAGAAATTCGGATCACTATGACTACAAATACGGTATCCGATTTGTGACATTCCTGTGTGAGACATACGGCAAGGATACGATCGCCAAGATGATCGCAGAAGCCAAGAAGCATGATGTAGTGGAAACTGATTATGTGCGTCATTATTCTGTAGATGAGCTTTCAAAGATCATTAGATCTCAGACAAGCGATGATGTGTTCGAAAAGTTCTCGAAGTGGATAACCGACGGTAAGTGGGAAGAGCATGATGATAAGATCTTGCAGTACATGATCGATACCGGATTTGCGGCACAACACGGAATGATATAAAAGTTAAAGATCCTTCGGCAAAAACGAAGGATCTTTTTAGTTTCATTGAAAACATGTGTTTTATGTGTATAATTCCTTAGTAATAAAGGAGAACACTTATCTATGAAAAAGCGAACGATCGCACTTATAGCTTCAGTGGCTGCAGCATTTGTTTTCGGAGCATGTTCCAGGGAACCTGTGACGATCGATGTTGCCGATTATCTTAAGTACGACATAGACGGTTTTTCGGGCGAAGGTGAGCTTACTTATGAGATAGATTATGATGCTCTCATCGAAGATAACAAAGCCCTCAAGGATTGCACGTCCAGCAAGGTCAAAAAGGCGATAAAGGGCAAGTGGGATAAGGTATCTGAGATCAAGAACGGTGATGAGATCAATTTTGAATGGGACATATCCGATAAGAAGATCGAAGAAGAGTATAACGTCAGATTTGAGGCTGATGATATTGAAGTCGTAGTAAAGGATCTTAAGGAGATCCCAAAGCTCGATCCGTTTGATTATGTGGAGGTCAAGTTCTCCGGTATCGCACCGAACGGTAATGCCGAGATGACTGTAAATACCGCAGATCTTCCGGTAGAGGAATTGGAGTTTTCGATCCGCGAAGCTCACGGTCTTTCCAACGGTGACGAGGTGACGATATCCCTGCGCAATAAAGATGCTGAAAAGATCTGCAAGGAGAAGGGATATAAACTGACCGAGACGACCAAGACTTATACCGTTGAGGGACTTGAGGAATATGTCATGTCTGTTGATGACATTGATAATGAGACCATTGATTCGCTTAAGGATCAGGCTGTGGATCTTTTCTATGCCAAGACTGATTGGGCGGAAGATGAGGTCGTTACCGACTGTTCTTTATACGGATATTATTTTGTGCATCTTAAAGACGGACTTAAACCGGACTATATTCACGGCAAGGCTAATATCATTTATCTGATCCTTCAGATCTCCGTTGAGCATTCAAGCGGTACGGTCAGATATTTTTACTATGTAAGTTTTGAGGATCTGATCAAGGCTCAGGACGGTAAGGTAAGGGCTGACGATCTTTATAAAAATACATATCCGACCGGGTATTGTATTCTTGATACCCTCGCGCTGGATGCTTTCATGGATGAACGCGGAGAGAACCACCATTATTATGTTGGTTTTTTGAAGACATCTGAGATATACATGGATGTTATCCGTCCTTATGGTGATTACTACAATATCGAAAAGTCATTCGACGAAGACGGTGAGGGCGGATTCGGTGAACTTGGCGGAGATGACGTAAATGAAGGTTAAGGAACTTGTCTCAACAGCCATAACCGTTCTTTTGGCGCTCTTTTATCTGCTGAAGTTTGGTGATTTACCCTCTGCGGTCCTTTTGGTCTTTGTCATCCTGTTGGTAGTATTTTCTTATAATGCCGCGAGGATCAGGCTCAGAAGAGATCCGGGAAATGAAGTTAAGATCATGAAAAGGCTCCTTGTATTTTATTTCCTTATATTCCTGCATCTGCTGTTATCATTTACTTTGACATCGTCTTACTTTTACAGACCGTCGAGTCTTGCGTTTACTGACAAAGAGCAGTTCTCGATCTATCTTAAGTGCAGGACTAATTTTATCCCGTTCCTGACGATCCGCGATGCGATCTCAAACGGTGTATTTACTCACTATACGCTCGTTAATGTGGGCGGAAATATCCTGGCTCTCATGCCGATGGGATTTTTCCTTCAGGTGTTTTTTCGAAAACAGAGAAGATTTCCGGTATTCTTATTAACCATTAATATAATTGTTATATCGATCGAGCTCTTGCAGATGCTCTTCCTTATGGGTTCCTGCGATATCGACGATCTTATCTTAAATGTCTTCGGTGCACTCATCATGTTCTTTATCGTGAAGATCCCTGCCGTAAGGAAGATCTTGAATAAGGTCTTCCCGGGTATTGGGGACGAACTTGCCGTTGTGAACTGATCCCAATTCCTTGTTTATGTATCAAAAAGCGTACAGAAGGAATGCTTCGGCTGAATAATATGCCGAAGTGCGCGAAAGCATTGATATTTTATGCTTGTAGAAGGCCTGATCTGTGATAGAATTGTCGATGTTGGTTCTAAAAAAATTTGAATGATGAGTTCGGAGGTTATATGAACAAATCAAAATTCCTGGCGACTCTCTTGTCCGGCGGAGTCGTTCTTTCAACAATGGCCGGATTTGGCGGCATGGTGCTCGCAGACGATGAGGTCGATACGACTGCACCTACTTATCAGGTTACTTTTTCAAATCGTACCGCTACAGGCGTAAGGATCACATTCACAGCAAGTGATGAATCCGGTATTGCAAGTACAACCGCAACAGTTTACAAGACTTCAGAAGGTCCTGAGCAGTATGAGCAGTCTACTTCTGAGAGTGCGTCCTTTGGTAGTAATTTCATTCTTGACGGAAGCGGCGAGGAGTATACCGTTATCACTACTGCTACAGACAATAATGGCAACACGACGGTGAAAAAGTATGCTTATGATCCTATGCTCGGCAACGGATCTAATATGGTCATCTATGATCATCTCGATTACAGCCGTTATGTGATCGATAATGATCATCTCTATATCCGTTATGATGTGTCTTCTGCTTGGCATTCTGCTGAGGAATACTGCAGAAGACTCGGCGGACACCTCGTTTCCATCGGATCTGAAGAGGAGTACAACGTAGTTTATGACCTTATCAAGGCAACTGAGGGAACAGGCCGTTCCTCAAGCTACTATATCGGTTTTACTGATGAGAATGATGAGGGTAACTGGTATTGGACAGACGGAACCGAAGTTTCCTTTACAAACTGGAGCGGCGGAGAGCCTAACGGTGGTAAAGGTGAGAACTGGACTCATGTCTATACGAATAACGGCAGATGGAATGATACTCATATCAGCATGGGCTTCGGCTTTGTTGCTGAGATCGATCTTTCTGCTATGAAGAAGGATACTTTCACGAATGAGTTTGATTTCGATAACTACGAAGACAACAAGTTCTATTCAGAGTATACATTCTGGAGTCCTTCTTCCTGGGATGTTGCTCAGATCATCCTGAATAACAACGAGGATCTTAAGTGCGTTAAGATCGAGTCTGAAGAAGAGAATGCTTATCTCGTTAAGACTCTTGCTGATGCAGGTATCGGTGCAGCTTATATCGGTATATCCGAAAATGCTGACACAGCAGGTGCATATCAGTGGCTTGACGGAACAGAAGCAAGCTTCACAAACTTTGCAACGGCTGATACTAAGGGATATACAAATACAGTTATCTGTAATTCCGAGGACGGCAAATGGCATCGTGAAGAAGGTCTGGCAGAAGGGCAGTACGGTAAGATCGGTTTCATAACAGAAAATGAACTTCCTACTCCTACAGTTACACCTACACCGGAGCCTACGGCAACAGCTACACCTGAGCCGACAGCAACTACGGCTCCTACGGCAACTGCTACACCTAAGCCTACAGCAACTACAGCTCCTACGGCTACAGCTACTCCTAAGGTAACAGCTACAACAGCTCCTACTGCAACTCCTGTTGCAACCACAGAGCCTACGGTTGCTCCTACTGAAGCAGCAGAGCCAACAGCAGTTCCTACAGAGGTAACAGAACCT
>CADCPU010000002.1 GCA_902803365.1 Oscillospiraceae bacterium | reverse complement strand
TCTAACGGAAGCATTGACGCTCAAGGTCAGGTCTGCACCTGTCTTCCTGAGCATATCGCCAAAGAAGATCGCAGCCTTCCTGAATACAGTTCCGTCGACTCTGTCGATCAGGCCAACCTTCTCTGCTACCGGAATGAAATCACCCGGACTAACCATATTCCCGTTCGTATCCTTCATCCTGGCAAGAGCCTCAAAGCCGCGAAGCTTGTGATTGATGTCGTACTGCGGCTGGAGGTTGAAGAAGATCGTGTCGTTTTCGAGCGCGGATCTGATAAGGTTCTCGATATCGAGTATATGCTCGTCGCGCAGAAGTTCTGGCGTATAATGCAGGATATGCTCGCTACTGTTGGCTTTCTTGATCTCGTTCATGGCCAGATTCGCGTGTGATACGAGCGAGTCGGTCGTGTCCGCATCCATAGGATACTCCGAATAGCCGAAACAAGCCGATACATAGACATCACAGCCGTCAATATGAAGATGATCACCAAGTGCATCGATATAACATCTGATCGAATCCACGAGTTCCGTCTCTGTCTCGTAGCCTTTTATGACGAGGAAATATTCGTCTCCGCCGATACGTGTCAGATATCTGTCAGGATCTGATGAATTGTTATCGGAGATAGCCTTCCAGCGCTCAGACACTTCCATCAGGACCCTGTTTCCGGCTTCAAATCCCAATGTATCGTTTATTCGCTTGAAGTTGTTAAGGTCAACGGAAACAGCCGCAAACTTCTCCCCTGCTTTGATAAGATCTGAGATATATTCAGTGCAGGCGGAGTGATTCGGAAGTCCCGTCAGCGTATCCGTATAACTCATATGTTCGAGTCGCTTAAGGACCTTATAACGCGCAATATGCGAAGATGCGAAGAATGTCGTAAGTTCGAGCGTCTCTTTGATGCGGATCGTGTTCTCAACATCAAAATTCGTCGCCCAGATAAAGCCGAGCAGCTCGTTGCCCTGCCTGAGCGGGAAAAGTACCACGCTGGTAACGCCGGCCTCAACAAGAGTCAGATACCACGGATTATTGATCCTGCTGACACGCTCCATATCAGCTTCAGTCCTTATGATGATACAGTCTCCCTCATCACCCAGCATATCCTTCCATGAATTTGCTATAACGTAGAAATCCTTAAATTCCGTAACTCGCTTTATAGTGCTGCTGGGAACATAATCAGTGGCAAGGATCGAATACTTTTCCTCATCGTTATTGAGAAGAAGCACCGTACAGCCTGCGGCCTTGCAGATACGACGGATCTCGGAGATTACGCTCTTCATCGCCTCCTCGAGGTTGTTGGCCTTGTGGAGCTTGATACAAGTCTTAAGAACATCGTTGGAAATCTGTGAAGTATTGACCGTATCAAGGAGCGAATCAGCATTCTTGGTAGGTGTAGACGTATAAGTGCAATAACAGATATCTCCATCCTCATAATCTATCGGCATAACGTAGATATCAAACCATATATCAACATTACTTATATGAGCATAAGTATGTACTTCCTTTTTTTCGACTGCGGCGCGGTAGCACACCTCGTCAAAACTTCGATTCTGAGGGAAGTAATATGTATAAAGCCGGTTCGGAACAAATACGGCTGCACTGCCATTATCGCCAAATTCAGGATTGGTCTTGATTCGCAGAACCATCATATCAGTATACTTCTTATTTCCCGTCACAAGACGTATCTCTCCGTAACCGCCGTCAGGGGCTTTCTCTACGGATACGACACATGTTGGCGAGAAAAAAGCATCTGCTAAGCTCTGAAAATCCACGTTCTCTCCTTTCTGATCTTAATCAGTACGGTCTTGATCTGTTACCGAACAAAGTAATTCAGTCCTAAAACCTAAATAAGTTTTTAGGATTTTATATTATTTTATACTGATGCCTTCTGAATTTCCATTGCGAACGTGCATTGTTAATGGATTATTCACTCTCAGCGGGGTTCGATGCCCCTTGGAGAATTTAGTTGCCACCCGGTGAATTCTACATATTATATGTAAAATACCGAAAAGTAAAAGACCGCCACGAGGGCGGTCTTATTTGTGTGATCAATAAGGAAGTATCCTTGCTTCAACGCATTTGTCCGTAAACTCAGGCGATCTGGTAAAACCGAAGACTACGTCTTCCCTCTTGGTGCCCGAGGCCATAAGGCCGAGCCAGTACGCTTCGCCGTCGCTGTCGGCCTCACGGTCCATGAACGTTGCATAAAGGCGTCCGACAAACTCCTTATCGGAGAGGCCGTAGCCGTTCATCTCATCGCTCAGGAAGAAGGATGCGCCGCAGGACTCGCCGGTAGCGTTAAAGTTGGCAAGTTCGGATGCCCAGTACTGGCGGCCCTCTTCATCATAGCTTCTGCCCATCGCAGTCGTGTACATGCGCTCTACAAAAGCATATGTCAGTTCGGTAGGAGCGATATTGCCTGTCGGCTTAAGTTCGCCGCCCGAGCGGATACCGTAGGAAGCGCAGGTGTCTGCCCACTCCTGTGAGAAGATAAAGCCGTTGGC
>CADCPU010000001.1 GCA_902803365.1 Oscillospiraceae bacterium | reverse complement strand
CTTCCGAGACCTCTGCGACTACAACCACAGAAGCAACTACTACGACGCAGGCTGCTACGCCTACGCCTTCTTATACGGAGACCAAGCTTATCAAGCTCGTATACGCTTCAGATAAGCTCAACGTAAGATCCGGCCCGAGCACGGACTACGATGTCGTCAAGACGATCGACAAGGGCTCCGGCATCGATGTTATAGGCGAGACCAGCAATGGTTGGTATCACACCTATAACGGTAACTATGTACTTAAGGAACTCTGTCAGGATACGCCTGTTATCGTTACGGCTACTCCTACACCTGTTCCACAGCCAAAGCAGACCGAGTCTACGACTGCGGCAACTACTGCGGCTACTACTGCTGCCACCACCGCAGCCACAACTGCCGCAACGACCGCTGCCGCTTCAACAGGCTCGGCTCCTGCAGGCATGACTCTCTACGGCAACTGCAAGATCACGTTCTACGGTCCTCAGCCAAACGGCGACGGCACGTACAATACGGGTACGGCAACAGGCACGACATGCACCGAGGGTGTAACGGTCGCAGCCGACTGGGGCATCTTCCCTGCAGGTACCGTGATCTATATCGAGAACGACCCTCTCGGCGGTGACGGCTACTATACAGTAGAAGACAGAGGTTCCGGCGTTAACGGAGCCCATATCGATATATATGCCGATGCAGGCGAATCCTATTCAACAACATCGAGAAACGTATATATCGTCAACTGACGAAAAGGTGAAAGTATGAATCCAAACAAAGAAAACAAAGAGCCATCTTTGAAGAAGAAATCGAAAAAGGCTTCCAAGGAGAACACCAAGGTTGTCGAAAAGCCTGCCGAAAAAAGCTCCAAGAAGTCTTCCAAGCGCAACAAACCCGCTAAGCAGAAGTCCCCTCTGAGGATCATACCTCTGGGCGGTCTTTGCGAGATCGGCAAGAACATGACCTGCTTTGAATACGGCAACGACATGATCATCGTCGATGTCGGAATGGCTTTCGCTGAAGAGAATATGCCGGGCGTTGACGCAGTCATCCCTGATTTCACATATGTTATGGAAAATCGCGCCAAGCTCCGCGGTATCTTCCTTACACACGGACACGAGGACCACATCGGTTCCCTCCCTTATTTCCTGAGCGAACTCAAGTGCCCTATCTACGGCGGCAAGCTCACCGTCGAGCTCGTAAGACACAAGCTCCAGGACAAGGGCGTCAGCCTTAAGGGCATCGACCTTCAGGCATATAAGAACGGCGACGTCGTAAGAGCAGGCAATGCTTTCAGCGTCGAGTTCATCAGAGTAAATCACAGTATCGCGGACTCCTATGCTCTCGCGATCAGGACACCTGTCGGACTTATCATCCACTCGGGTGACTTTAAGGTTGACTATACGCCTATTAACGGCAAGACGATAAATCTCCAGCGCTTCGGCGAGCTCGGTAAAGAAGGCGTTCTCCTCTTCATGTGCGAGAGCACCAACGTTGAGATCCCGGGTGTATCCCCTTCAGAGATGCACGTCGGCGAGTCCTTCCAGAGGATCTTCCAGGCAACCAAGGGCCGCATCATCGTAGCTACTTTCTCGAGCCACGTCCACCGTATGCAGCAGATCTTCACTGCCGCTGAGATGTACGGCAGGCACGTCTGCCTCTCAGGCCGAAGCATGGTGAACACATTTAATGTCGCTAACTCACTCGGCTATATCAGCATGAAGCCTGACACTCTGATCGATATCTCAGAGATCGACAACTACGATCCTGATGAGATAGTCGTATTGACTACGGGCAGCCAGGCAGAGCCTATGAGCGCCCTCTCAAGGATCGCATTCGCATCCCATAAGTCGATCGAGATCCGCGAAGGCGATACGGTAATCCTCTCAGCTCACCCTATCCCGGGTAACGAGAAGCCGATCTACCGTGTAATCAACGAGCTTTTCAGGCGCGGCGCCCACGTTATCTACGAGTCCCTCGCAGACGTCCATGTATCAGGCCACGCATACAAGAACGAATTAAAGCTCCTGCACAGCCTCATAAAGCCGAAGTTCTTTATTCCGGTACACGGCGAATACAGGATGCTCTATAAGCACAAGGAGCTTGCTAAGTCCCTTGGCACACTCGAAGAGAATATCTTCATAATGAATAACGGTGACGTCCTTGAAGTGCGCCCTAAGATGGCAAAGCTCAACGGCACAGTCCCTGCTTCCGCAGTCCTTATCGACGGCTCAAGCTCGAGCGACATCGGCAACCGCATTTTCAGCGACAGAAGGATGCTCGCAGAAGACGGCTGTATCTCTATCGCCATAACGCTCGACCGCAAGGGCAACCTCTTCTGCCCTCCGGTAGCAAACTCGATCGGATTTGTTTTCGAAGACGAGAAAGAAGACATCCACAGAGGCTGTTGCGCAAAGGCGATGAACCTCCTGCAGTCAAACAACGGCAAGCACGGCGACACCGAGACATATGCCAACTCAAGGCAGTTCCGCGAATCGATAAAGAGTTATCTCGTGGACAAGACCAAGAAGCGACCGGGCATATTGATCTGCGTAACAAAGATAGACTAAGAAAAAAAGATCATCGGGATTTCCCGGTGATCTTTATCATTGCTATCGTAAAAAGTGCGACCAGCGCATACGTAAGTATCGTATTGACTATAATGAAGCCCGCAAAGCGCAGCTTAAACATCTCCCTGCCCGCGATCTTCTTCCTCTCTGGAGTCATGTACGCAAGATTAAACGCGAGAGATACCATGATCGGCATCGGAAGCGAGAAGATCCAATAAGGCGACCAGAAAAGCTTGTACGTCGGAAACGCGACAATGATGTCCAACAGGATATTACCCAGGATGGACGTCAGATACAGGCTCTTCTTGGTCATTTTCTTCTTCACTTATCGATCGCCTCCAAAAACTCCTTCACTTCATCCAAGTGAAAAGACGAGATATATCTCCTGTCATGATCATCCAGCAGACGATAATGATTCGATATGAGGTTTTGCTGTATCTTATACTTCCCGTGCGTCTCAACAACACGCCACCATATCTTGCCGCCCATAGTCGAGGAGAGCCTGTATTCGCTGTCCTCAAACGCCAGCGCCTCAACGAGTTCCATCGCATCACCGCCCACGGCATTCTGCAGTACCACGCTCTTTGAGAAGATCGCCGCAAACAGTGCCGCCTCATTCCACGCGAGCGGCCTTCTGCCCTTCTCGCTCTCGACCAGGCTCTTCTTCGAGATCCCGATCATCGTCGCCATCTTCTCCTGCGTCAGCCCGAATTCCGTCCTGACCAGCTTCAGATTTGCATTCATAAGATCAATAAATTCCGCTCTGTTCATGGTAACCTCTCTTTACTTATAGTGTAATTTTGCACTTTTCGCGTCCGCTTTTCAATATCGAAAATGCCAACATCTCCCTCTCCGATTTGTGGACTTTGCCGCTTGCAAGCATACAAAACGACCGCCTCCTTCAGAAGCGGTCGTCCAAATCAATTCAATTTATAAGAGTACGTCACTTATTGGACAGATACTCGTGAATGCCCTTTGCAGCCTTCTTACCTGCACCCATAGCGAGGATAACCGTAGCTGCACCGGTAACGGCATCACCGCCAGCGTATACACCCTTCTTGGTCGTAGCGCCTGTCTCTTCGTTGATAATCAGGCACTTGCGGTTATTTACGTCAAGGCCCTTCGTGTTAGATGAGAGCATCGGGTTAGGCGATGTACCGAGAGCCATGATAACTGCGTCAGCCTCGATCGTGAATTCAGATCCCGGAACTGCATTTGGTCTTCTTCTGCCTGATGCGTCAGGCTCACCAAGTTCCATCCTGATACACTTGACTGCATTAACAAACTTATTCTCATCAGTGAGTATCTCAACAGGATTCGTAAGGAACTCAAAGACGATTCCTTCTTCCTTGGCGTGATGTACTTCTTCAGCACGTGCAGGAAGTTCTTCCTGTCCTCTTCTGTATACGACCGTAACGTCCGCACCAAGACGCAAAGCTGTACGCGCTGCATCCATTGCTACATTACCACCGCCTACTACTACGACCTTCTTAGCCTTAAAGATAGGCGTGTCGTAATCTTCTCTATAGGCCTTCATGAGATTACTTCTCGTAAGATATTCGTTAGCTGAGAAAACGCCCTTTGCGTTCTCTCCGGGTATCTTCATGAACATAGGAAGTCCTGCACCCGAGCCAACGAAAACAGCCTCAAAGCCCTCCTCTTCAATAAGCTCATCGATCATGATCGACTTACCAATGATGACGTTCGTCTCGATCTTTACACCGAGTGCCTTAACGTTCTCGATCTCAGCAGCTACGACCGTATCCTTCGGAAGTCTGAACTCAGGGATTCCGTACGTGAGAACTCCGCCTGCTTCGTGAAGCGCCTCAAATATAGTTACATCGTATCCGAGCTTTGCAAGATCACCTGCACAAGCAAGGCCTGAAGGACCGGAACCAACTACTGCAACCTTGTGGCCGTTAGGAGCACAGGTAACAGTCGGCTTGATGCCTTCTTCACGCGCCTTGTCAGCTACATAACGCTCGAGCTTACCGATAGCGACTGCTTCACCCTTAAGACCGCGAACGCACTTGGATTCGCACTGGCTCTCCTGAGGACATACACGTCCGCAGATAGCAGGAAGCGAACTGGACTTACCGATCACATCGTAAGCGCCCTTAATGTTGCCTTCCTTTACCTGGCTGATGAATCCCGGAATATCGATATTTACAGGACATCCTGTTACACACATCGGCTTAGGGCAGTTAAGGCAGCGTGCAGATTCGAGAGCTGCTTCCTCGTCGTTATATCCGAGGCACACCTCGTCAAAGTTATGTGCACGGACCTTCGGGTCCTGTTCTCTTACTTTGATCCTGTCGTAATTAGCTGCCATCAGTTGTCACCTCCGCAATGTCCGCATCCGCCGTGATGAGTATCGCCTTCCTCGGCAGCGAGCTTAGCCCTGCCCTCTTCAGTCGCATAAAGCCTCATCCTGTCCATAGCCTCATCGAAGTTGACCTTAAAGCCGTCAAACTCCGGACCGTCGATACATGCGAACTTTACTTCATCGCCTATCGTAAGTCTGCAGGCGCCGCACATTCCCGTACCGTCTACCATTATCGGGTTCATGCTGACGATCGTAGGGATATCGTATTTCTTAGTTGTAAGTACGCAGAACTTCATCATGATCATAGGACCGATAGATACGCACAAGTCGTACTTCTTGCCCTTCTCTTCAACGAGCTCCTTGATAACATCAGTAACAAGACCCTTGCGTCCGTTGGAGCCGTCATCTGTCGTGATATAGAGATTACCGCTGACCTCTGTCAGTTCCTTCTCAAGGATGATGAGATCCTTGTTCTTAGCACCGATAATGACATCAGCATCAACACCGTGCTCATGGAGCCACTTCACCTGCGGATAAACAGGTGCCGTTCCGAGACCACCGCCTACAAAGAGGATCTTCTTCTGCTTAAGTGTCTCGATATCTTCATTTACAAGTTCAGAAGGATTACCCAAAGGACCTACAAAGTCCCTGAAAGAATCGCCTTCTTCAAGGTGGGTCATCTTCGATGTGCTGGCACCGATGATCTGGAAAACGATGGTAACAGTACCCTGCTCACGGTCGTAGTCGCAGATAGTAAGAGGGATCCTCTCACCCTTCTCGTCGATCTTGACGATGATAAACTGACCAGGCTCACATCTTCTTGCTACACGAGGAGCATCGACGACCATCAAGACCGTGATCGGATTGAGGAACGTCTTCTTCTTGATCAAATACATATCTGACCCTCCCAAATGATTTTCATATCTAATTAATAACATTTTGAAATGATTTTCACAAGGTAACATACTAGTGTGTAACGAAAATGATAACTTTTCTTACTGTTTTTTCTTATTTATATATAAGTCCCTTGTTTTTGG